>CAZAMK010000193.1:0-2596 GCA_964486345.1 uncultured bacterium | reverse complement strand
AAAGAATGGCAGAAGAAGGAAAGATAGTTCCTATCGGCGTAGAAGAAGAGATGAAGAGTTGTTACATTGATTACGCAATGAGCGTTATTGTCGGGAGGGCTTTGCCCGATGTGCGGGACGGCCTCAAACCGGTGCACAGGAGAATACTTTTCGGCATGCTGGAATTGGGAGTTGAGCCCGGCAAGCCGTTCAAGAAATCCGCCAGAATAGTCGGCGAAGTCATGGGCAAATACCATCCTCACGGGGATTCGGCGATATATGACTCCATAGCGAGGATGACGCAGGAGTTCTCTCTCCGGTATCCGCTTATTAAGGGGCAGGGGAATTTCGGCTCAATTGACGGAGACCCTCCCGCCGCGATGAGATACACGGAAGCGCGACTTATGCCTCTTGCGATGGAACTGCTTGCGGACATAGAGAAAGACACCGTGGATTTTATGCCGAATTTTGATGAATCCCTTCAGGAGCCGATAGTACTGCCGAGCAAGGTTCCCAACCTTCTCATCAACGGCTCTTCCGGCATAGCCGTTGGCATGGCAACCAATATCCCCCCGCATAATCTGAATGAGGTGGTGGATGCTTTGACGGCGTTGATTGACAACCCCGACATAACGATAGAAGAGATTATGGAGATTATGCCCGGCCCTGATTTCCCGACAGGAGCGACAATCTGCGGCAGAGAGGGTATCAGGAGCGCTTATACCACAGGCAAGGGGATAATCACCATAAGGGGCAAGGTGGAAGTGGAGGAGGATAAGAAAAAGGAAGTAATTGTTATAAAAGAAATACCCTACGAGGTGAATAAAGCGCGCCTTGTGGAGACTATTGCCAACCTTATCAACCATGACAAGATAAGCGGAATAAGCGAAATAAGAGATGAATCTGACAAAGAAGGGATGAGGGTGGTGCTGGAAGTCAAGAGGGGAGAGAACGTAGATATTATAATAAACCAGCTTTATAAATTCACCCCTCTGCAGAGCTCTTTCGGCATAATCAACCTTGCCCTCTCAAACCAACAGCCGAAGCTGTTGAACATAAAGCAGATGCTGGATCTGTTCTTCACGCACAGGAAGGAGATAGTGCTTCGGAGGACGGCATATGAACTTCGCAAGGCGGAAGAGAGAGACCATATTGTTTCCGGTTTTATTATAGCTTTGGACAATATTGATAAGGTCATAAAACTTATCAGGGAATCCAAGACGGTTGAAGATGCCCGCAATTCCCTGATGTCCAGGTTCAAGATGAGCGAGAAGCAGGCGCAGGCGGTGCTGGCGATGCCTCTGTCCAGGCTGACCGGATTGGAAAGAGAAAAGATAATGCAGGAGAAAGAGGAGCTCAAGAAAAAGATAAAGGAATTCAAGGAGATTCTTGCCAGTCCCGAAAAGGTGAAAGCGCTTATAAAGGAAGAGCTCCGGGAAATTAAGAAGAAATTCGGAGACGAGAGAAGAACCGAGATAGCCGCTTCGGTGGAAGATTTTGACGAAATGGACCTTATCCGCGAGGAAGACATTATGGTTATAGTTTCTTCCGAGGGATACATAAAGAGGAGCTCCCTTGACCTGTACAGGCGCCAGCGCAGGGGCGGAAAAGGGCTGGTGGGAGTAAAAACCAAGGAAGAGGATTACGTCAAACACCTTTTTGTGTGTTCCACCACCGACACGATTCTCTTTTTTACGGAAAAAGGAACGGTCCACTGGCTAAGAGGATACCTTATCCCGGAAGCCGGCAGAAATGCGAAAGGCAAGCCGATAGTAAATCTTTTGAGAATAGATGCCGGCGAGAAGATATCCGCCGTAATACCTGTCAGGGAATTTTCCGAGGATAACTTCCTGCTTATGCTGACGAAAAACGGCATAGTAAAAAAGACCAGGCTGAACGCCTACGGCAGGCCCAGGAAGGGCGGAATCATAGGCATAGGCCTGCGGGAAAAAGATAAACTGATAGAGGTAAGGATGACCGACGGCAGTCAGGACGTAGTTTTGAGCACGAAATACGGATTGAGCATAAGGTTTGCGGAAAACGAGGTAACCGCAGTAGGCAGGGGATCCATAGGCGTGATAGGGATAAGGTTTAAGAAAAAAGATGATGAAGTGGTCGGCGGCGAAATTTTCCAGCCGGACGAAAAAGAAAAATCCCTTTTCACGGCAACTTCCAGCGGCTTCGGAAAAAGGACCATGATTTACCGCTACAGGAGACAGCACAGGGGAGGCAAGGGGATAATAGATATACAGACCGGCGGCCGCAACGGGCATGTCGTCGGCATCAAGTCGGTCACGCCTGGAGATGAAATAATCCTTATTACGAAAGCCGGAGTGGTTATCAGGATGAATGTGGATGACGCAAGGGCGGTAGGCAGGAATACGGCGGGAGTCAAGCTGATAAACCTTTCAGCAGGGGACACCATAATGGATATGGCCCTTGTGCCGAAGGAAGATGAAGAAATTTGAAATATTGGACCATACGGCGGATATAGCGGGCAGAATCTACGGAAGGGATTTAAGCGAACTGTTTGTAAACGCCGCGGATATGCTGTATTCGCTGATGTCTCCGGAATTTCGCGGAGGGACGGTTGCAGATGCGGATATGGAATTATCGG
>CAZAMK010000192.1:0-2610 GCA_964486345.1 uncultured bacterium | reverse complement strand
CAGGCGACCTTGACCTTTACCCGACGAAGGAGATGAGAATAGCGGTTGTTGACATAATACGCTATGCAAAACCCGACGTAATAATAACCCACAGTGTAAACGACTACATGCCCGACCATGTAATAACGGGACAGCTTGTATTTGATGCGGCCTTCACCGCAACGCTTCCCCTTTACAAAACGAAGTATCCGGCGCATGAAAAAATAATGCCGATTTACTACATGGAAACGCTTGCCGGTTTCGGCTTTGAACCAAGCCACTATGTTGACATAACGGATTTTCTTGAAATAAAAAAGAAGATGCTCCTCGCCCACGAAAGCCAGTACAAGTGGCTGTCGGGACACCACCAGTCCGAACCCGTAAGGATGCTTGAGAAAGTGGCGGGTTTCAGAGGCGTGCAGTGCGGGGTTGAATACGCAGAGGCTTTCTGCATGGTAAAAGTCTGGGGCAGAGTATCCATGGAAAATCTCCTCCCTTAAATTTCAACATTTTGCCCCTGCAATTCCTTCTTTTGAAAAACGTGAAATGTAAGACGTGAAACGAGAGACAAAATTCCATTCCTTATCATTGCAGTCCCCGCTTTAACAGGTTGCGGCACTCCAGCCTTTTAATGTATTTTTATTTATCCCTTGACAGTTGTTTAATACAAAGGTAAAATGATAATGAGAATTATTATCATAAGGGGGCTAAAATGAGATGCGGAAATCCGTGGATGCATCAAAAGCTGGTTGCAGAAGGGCTGCGTATTACGGAAGCGCGCAGAATTATTCTTAACCTATTGAGCAAAACTTCAAAACATTTGAGTGCCGAGGATATTTATTTCCGTGTACGCGGAATAAACCCTTCAATCGGCTTTGCCACCGTTTACAGAACCCTTGATTTGCTGACAAATATGGGTATTGTGCAAAAGTTTGCTTTCGGAGATGGAAAAGCACGGTACGAGTTAATAACAACTTCAAGTAAGAATGCGCATCACCACCATCTTATATGTACAAAATGCCGAAAGATTATTAACTATAATGATTTTGTTGACGAAGAAAAAGAACTGATAAAGAAAACAGAGGAAGCTCTTTCCAGAAAACACAGGTTTGATATTAAAAGTCATATAATACATTTCTACGGTCTTTGTGGAAATTGCAAAGGAGGTGAGTAACATGCCACGCGGAGACGGAACGGGACCGGCAGGATTAGGTCCGATGACAGGCAGGGCGGCAGGATATTGCACAGGCTATGGAATACCCGGTTACATGAATCCTTATGTCGGCGGCCGCGGATTAGATTTTGGCCGGGGCTATGGATTTGGAAGAGGAAGAGGATTCGGCAGGGGATTTGGAAGAGGAATGGGAAGAGGTTTTTACGGAAATCCCTACTTTGGGAATGCACCATATCCGACAGGACCTGTATCCTATCCTTTTGTCCCTGACCCGGCAATCGACCCTTATGCTGTCTGGCAGGCAACTCCGGAACAGGAAAGGGAGATGCTCCAGTCGCAGACAAAGGTTCTTGAGGAACAGTTGAGCGATATGAAGAAAAGGATTGCCGAGCTTGGGAAAGAGGCAGGGAAGTCAAAGTAACGGTGCGAATCCTGATTTATTACACATCAGGACATGTTTATCGTGCTACCTGCGGGGCGGTATTTTGCCGCCCTGCAGGTATTATTTCCCACGGAGGAATAACCATGAAGATTTGCATAACCGCTGACGGAAACAATCTTGAAGCAAATGTTGATCCCAGATTCGGCAGATGTTCATATTTTATTTTTTACGATACGGAGACAGGTAATTTTGAGGCGCTTGACAATGCAAGCGCGGCAGGTATGGGCGGAGTCGGAGTACAAAACGGACAGTTGATGGCGGAAAAAGGAATTGAGTTCGTACTTACGGGCAATCTCGGACCTAATGCCGCAAACGTGCTTCAGCAGGCAGGCATCAAGGCAATAACCGGAGTCAGCGGCAAAGTGAAAGATGCCTTGGAAGGCTTTAAAAAGGGCTCCCTGAAAGCAGATTCTGCTGCCGCTCCTACGGTATCGCCTCACTTCGGCATGGGCGGGAAGAAACAATAAATCGGAGGTGTAATATGCGTTTCGCTATTTCTACAGACGGGGATTTCGTTTCCCCTCATTTCGGAAGATGTCCCTCTTTTACAATTGTTGACATTGAAACTAACGCGGTTGTAAAAAAGGAGGTACTGGAAAACCCCGGACACCATCCCGGCTACCTGCCGGAGTTCCTGCATGAAAGGGGCGTGCGTTCAATTATCTGCGGCGGGATGGGTCAGAGAGCCGCAGAATTATTCAGGGAACGCGGAATAGAGGCAATTGTGGGCATTGAAGGAAAAATCAACGATGTGATAGAGAAATTGCTGGAGGGAGAACTTCAATCCGGAGAAAGTTTATGTGCGCCGGGCGCAGGAAAAAATTACGGTCTTGAAAAAACAGAATGCGACCACGAAAGTGAATAGTGTTAAGTGCTTTGTGTAATTCACTATGGAGATAAAACAAAGCAATATAGACGTCCGTTTTCAATTCATGTATAGAGGGAAGAAGCAAGGAGGAAGTCCCGACTGACAAAGGCAGACAGCCTTTGTCGGGATGATTCTCATTCATCTTAT
>CAZAMK010000191.1:0-2654 GCA_964486345.1 uncultured bacterium | reverse complement strand
AGAGTGAAACGTGAAAAGTGAGATGTGAAAAGAATCAAGTATCAGTTTTTTTGTCTCGCATTTCACAATTTTTAAAGGTTGAGATTGCCGCGCCCCAAAAAACGGGGTTCGCAACGACAAAAAGTGTCGGTTTGGGATAAATGAAAATCATAATAGCGCCTGCGTCTTTTAAAGGCAGTCTTTCAAATATTGAAGCGGCATTGATTATTAAAAAAGCTTGCCTTGATGTTTTACCTTCGGCGGAGACCGTTCTCTTCCCGCTTGCCGACGGAGGCGAAGGTACGATAGACGTCATTAAAAAAATTGCCGGCGGCTGTTTTATGCAGGAAGAGGTTAGCGGTCCGCTTTTCAAGAAAATAGGGGCAAAGTGGTTGAAACGAGAAAAAACTGCGTATATTGAGATAGCGCAGGCGGCCGGGTTGACTCTTATAAAAGAAAAGGAAAGAAATCCGCTGGAGACCACTACATTCGGCGTTGGAGAATTGATTATGCGAGCAATAATTTCCGGATGCAGGGATATTTTTATAGGAGTGGGCGGCAGCGCAACAAATGACGGAGGCATAGGAGCCCTCACTGCGCTTGGAGTAAAGTTCTTCAGAAAAGACGGGAGCATTATATATCCCGGATGCGGCAGGAACCTTGAGGAAATAGACAGAATTGATTGTTCGGGACTGATGCCTGAAATTGCGGACAGACGGTTCACGATACTTTCAGACGTTAAAAATCCGCTTTATGGGGAAGAAGGAGCGGCGTACGTATACGGGCCTCAAAAAGGCGCGGATAAAAAAGCCGTGGAATTGCTGGATAAAGGATTGAGGAATTACAGCCGTGCAATCATACAGGCGTCCGGTATTGATGTTGCGCATATTCCCGGAGCCGGAGCGGCGGGAGGCATTGCCGGAGGTTTTGCCGCTTTCCTTCAGGCAAAAATAGTTTCAGGGATAGCAACAGTTCTTGAAATCGGGCGGTTTGATGACAAGATAAGGGAAGCGGATTTGCTGTTTACCGGAGAGGGCAGGGTGGATATTCAGACGCTTTACGGAAAAGCGCCGGGTGTTATCACCCGCATTTCAGAAAAATGCGGAGTTCCGGTTGTCATCCTTGCGGGGAGCGCGGAAAAAGAGATATACAAAAGAAGGATTTTTAAAAATGCGTCAATTGCAGAGATTGCTTCGGAGAATCTTCCCCTCGGAAGAGCTATGAAGAATGCGAAAAAATATCTTTACAATGCAACGGTGAAAATGCTTAAAAACAGGCTTATAAAAAAGATCGATTTTTAAAATTAAAAATTTATTTGATTTTTTTTCATGATATGTGATATATTAAATCAAGCAGTTAAAAAAAAGGAGGTAGAAATGGGAAGGATTTTGATTAAGGGCGCAGTAAAGAGAGAGAAGGGATGTATGTATTATGTAGACGGCGCGGGAAATGTATGTGAAGCAAAGATGGCTCGCGGCGGGAAGAAAAAGAAAAAAGCGAAGAAGTAAAAAAATAGTTTTTCTGTAAATGCTTCATTAGGTGTTTGCGGCAGGACTGCAGTTTTAACCGCACCCTTTAAACACAATTAAGGGGTGCGGTTTTTTTTATCTGCTTATTGAAACCGGTATGCCTGAAACTGTTTTCAACTGCTCTTTCAGTTTTTCAGGATTTATTTTGTCGTGAAGATTCATTCCTCTAAGTTTTTCTATGGCAAGAGCTTCCATGTCGGATATTAGTGAATAGACGTCGGGGTGAACTTCAATCAGGATATTTTTTTCGTCGGCGTAAATTTTAACCGGCTCGTAGAGGAAGGCTCCGGCATCGCCGATTGAAATTTCTTCAAAAACCTTATGTATGTTTTCCGGATATAGCCGCACGCATCCGTGACTTAGAGTTTTTCCTATTGATGTCGGCCTGTTTGTCCCGTGAATTCCCGTATGTTTAATTGAAGTTCCTATCCACCTGTCGCCGAGAGGGTTGTCGTATCCTGCAGGAATTATTTCCCTTTTTACGTTTTCCCGTTCGGCTATTTCCGGAGGCATATACCACGCGGGGTCCTCAACTTTATTTATAACACTGAATTCGCCCACAGGTGTCTGCCATGTCACCAGGCCGATACAGACAGGATAAACTCCGGTTATTTGGCGGTTATTGAAGACATACATCCGGCATTCCGGGATGTTTATCAATAATCCCCGCTCCAGAATTTGAGGGACGATTGTTTTTAGAGGAATAATGAGCTGTTGTTCAGGAAATATGATATCCGGATTCTTTATCCCGTTGGCGCGGACTATCGCCGGATAAGAGACACCGTATAATCTGGCTATGTTAAACAGAGATTCCGCAGGTTTTACGGTATGAATGATATTTTCGCCCGTTATAAACATTTGCCGGGGAGATATATTGTCCTTTGGCGATAGGTATATATCTGCAGGCGATTGTGCAAAAACGATACAAACTGATGCGGCGAACATTAGAAGTCCTGCAGTCCGCAAACATCTCAAGGTTTTTATAATTAAGTTCATGGGTGGTATTATATTGCTGGTAGACTTCCAAAGTCAAAAAATTTTCCTCTCAAGGACAAAAAAATTCCGACATAACAATTATTGGTCAATATCTACCCAACCGGGCGGTCTTCTTCATCCCGATTCTTTGTATCGGGACGCTCCTCAAAC
>CAZAMK010000190.1:0-2709 GCA_964486345.1 uncultured bacterium | reverse complement strand
CTGCGAAAACGGTTGTTCCGGGCATCGGGTAGCCTTTCGCATACTCATAATCCTGATTGAATATATTGTTAACAGACAAAAAGACTTCCGAATCTTTTATATGGAACGATTCATAATCAAAACGATAACTCAATCGCGCATTTACCAGCGTAATGTCGTTCAGTTTATCCTTGGAGGTCAACCGAGGAAGATTAAAGGTTCCCGAACGGGCCGCAGTACCCTGATAGAGGTTTCTCAAGTGCTGCATATCAGCAAATAACTTGTAATTATTAAGAAACTCCCATTTTGCACCTGCCTGAAACTGAAAACCGGGTGTATAAGGCATGTGGTTGCTTTCCACGTTGTCCCCACCTTTCGTTTCAGTCGTCAACCACGTAGCACCCGAGAATAATTCAATATCTTTCACAGGAGTCATAGTTCCGGTCAACTCCAGCCCGCGAATCTCATAATGACCGATATAGTCGTTGAATGCTGCCGGCATAGCGCCAAACATGTATGCCTGAAATCGATCCTTACCCTTGTCGCAAAACACACTAGCACCGAGCGTGGCAATATCCGGCCATCTTTGAGTCAAACCCAGCTCGTAATGGTCAACCAGTTCAGGCTTTATGCTTTTGGGATTATCCACCGGCGCATCCGTGCGGACCATATTCATCAAGACGACTGGTGACGGGTAGTTTACGCCGCGGGAATAGTTGACATTGAGGTCGGTATTCCCGTATCCCACAACCAGTCCTGTCTGGCCTGCCGATTTGCTTTCAAACTCATTGTGATCGTAATACCTCATGCCTGCTGAAGGGGCAATATGGAAACCTTCGGGGCTTCCGAATATCTGGCTGACAGCGAGATAAGGAGAAAACAGCTTTGTATCAGGAAAGTCCCATACCCTTCTCGACTTTCCTCCATTAACCGAGGCGGACCCCACACCCGCCGGCGCAAGTCCGCTGTAAGTCTGCTGGGTATTTTTAAGTTCGGTCATATCAAAATCCACACCTGCAAGTACTTCACCACCTCGCCACAGATATAGTTTCTCTCTTGCACGCACGCCGTTTAATCCTATGTGCTGCCGGGACCATAGACCACCGGAGCCGTTCCCGTAAGTCTTGCCCGTATTGGAATTCAATTCCTGCAACATTTCAAATGTCGTATCATTCCAATAAGCCTTTATATAACCACCGGCCTGCTCATATTCATGGCTTAGCGTTAACGTGGTAAAGAGGGTGTCAGTCTTGAAGCGCTCTGCCGCCGGCCATGTAACGCCGTTTGTCGTTGTTGGCTTCATATCCGGCATCGGAGCATATGTGCCGCCTTTTACTTCATTAACCAGAAATCTGATGCTCCATTCACTGTTTACCTGATAACCGGAGTTGGCGTAATAATTCTGCTGATATGCCGAAGAATCGGGGCGATTGCCGTCCGTACTCAACCAACTCTGTGATGCGTACATGTCGAAAGCCCCTTTTTTAAGGCCTGCCGAAATACTCTCGTCTAAAGTGGAATAGCTGCCCCCGCTGAAATTGATCATAGCCTCCCGGCCTTCTTTTTTCATATACTTGGGCAAAACGTTTACCAACGCATAACCGCTGCCGAACTGCGCAGGTTGAGGACTCTTGTAAACTTCCACCCCGCCGATCGTGGAAACGGCTATGCCATCGCCCAACATCTGGCCGAATAAACCGCCGTAACGGGGAACCCCGTCATACTGAACAACGATATCCGGACTGGGGTGGCTTGCGCCCCGGCCCCTGATATAAAGACTGTGGCCCGTTTGATTCCCCATGAGATTCTTGCTCTGAGACATCACACCGGGTACATCCCGCAGCGTCGACTGGAAATCGTACGAATTCTGCTGTTTAATCTGCTCTTCAGTAATAATATTATATTGTGTGCCGTAGCGGGTTTCAACCGGAGTTACCGGGCCTATATATGGGGTCTCTGTAACGGTGATTTCCTTTAATACGGTTTCTTTTCCCCCTTTTGCATCCTTCTTTTTCAATTCCGCCGGATTCTGGGCCAATACCGATAAACCGGCAAAAAAGACACACAGCAAGAGACAGATAGAGATTTTTGCGATACGCTTCAATTTGTTTTCCTCCTTTTCTTTTTCCGTCTCCTCTGCTAAAATATGTATCGAGGAGGCGGTGATAACACATTGCCTTCTTTCATCAGGGGCAGGGCGCTCCGGCCAGGACGTACCCTGCCCTTTTTACCAATATTTACAAGAACAAACCTTCCACTAAAATTGTTTGAACACCGTTTGCATAGTCTAATCCATTTAAGGGCTCTGAAGCTTATACGTTATAGGAAGCTTGACCGCAACCCTTCCGGATGTCTTTACAGATACACGGGTCGACGCCGCAGCCTCTTTAGCGTTTTCGTCGAGAATCCTATGACCGGAACTGCTGATTACTCTTACATCGCTGGTATCCCCACTTTCAAGCACAACAAAAGAGAGTGTGACATTACCCTCAAGACCCAGTCTTCTTGCTCTATCCGGATATCTGATATTTTTCATAATTGCATCACGAATATAATTAAAATTCTCTCCGGCTTCTTCAAGCCCTTCACCGCCCTGCCTTCCCCCGGAACCGCTTCCATCGGCTGAACGGCTGCCTGGCATACCCCCGTGTAATCTAATAAATCTTGCAGATCCTGACGAACCGGTATATGTTGCCGGCGTACCGTGAACTGTAATCGCGCCTTGAGCAT
>CAZAMK010000189.1:0-2714 GCA_964486345.1 uncultured bacterium | reverse complement strand
TGTCGCAGAATATACAGCCGTCTTTGCTTAAAGTCCCGTCTATGTTGGGGCAGTTGAAACCTGCATCAACCGTGATTTTATGCACGCGGCAGGCGAAGCGCTCTTTAAGGTATTCCGAGAATCTATAGTAAGGTCTCATTTGGCAGAGATAATTGTTTCAGTTTTTTAAAGTCCCGCCGATTCCGCCGTTACGGAGATATCGCCCTTTTTACCTTCCAGCGAGCGTAGGTACAATACGCACCTGCCGTTGAACGCCTTGCGGTAATCCGCATGGAAAGGTTCTGTTGAGACAGGGTTGCCGTTGTCCACGCCCGCTATCTCGGCAGGTCCGTCAATCTTGAAATTGATGAGATTGTCCGCCGTAGGGCATAAATTTCCTTTGTTGTCTATGACACCAACATTAAGAAATGCCATGTCGTCGCCGTCCGCAAGCAGTTTTTTTCTGTCGGCGGTAAGTGTTATCCCTGCCGGCTTTCCTGCTGTGCGGACAACGGTTTCCTTTACGGGGCGGCCTTTCCTGTCATAGGCGACAGCTTTAAGTTCACCGGGTTTATATATTACTCCGCTCCATACAAGGCGGTATTTGTTTATCAGTTTTTTTGGATTTTTCGTACGGACGCCTTGAGATACTCTGTTTACAAAAAGTTCTACGGTATCAAAACTGCTGTAGCAGTGTACGAGAGTGACTTTTCCTTCTCTGCCCGGCCATGTCCGGTGCGGAAGGATGTGGAGCGTTTCTTTATCGTTTGCCCACCTGCTTCGGTAAAGGGAAAACCTGTCTTTCGGTATTCCGGCAAGGTCAATAATGCCGAAATAGGAGCTCCTGCTTGGCCATTCTTCATAGTAAGGTGTCGGCTCTCCCAGATAGTCAAATCCCGTCCATGTGAATTCACCCATGATAAACGGGTTTTCGTCAATACTGCGGAAATCCGTGTCGGGGCAGTTTGCCCATGATGCGCATGACATGTCGTAACTGCTGACCTGCAGTGTTTTCCGTTTGGGATTGCGCTCTTCTTCCGCGGGAAAATAATATTCTCCTCTTGTGCTGATACAAGAGCCTGTTTCGCTTCCGTACATCGGCTTTTCCGGAAGTTTTGCATGATATGCGGCGTAGGAATTGGGTGTGTAATTCCAGCCGGGGATATCAACTATTTCCGCCAGCCCGTTTTTTATTGCGTTACCGGGCGAATTGAATGCGGCTGTGGTAGGCCTGGACGGGTCTTCTTCTTTGCAGATGTTATTCAGAAATCGCGCCGCTTTTGCCCCGTTATGGACATCCTGTTCCGGTATCTCGTTGCCTATGCTCCACATTATTACGCTCGGGTGGTTCTTGTCCCGCCGTATCATTGTCCGCAAATCGGTTTCCGCCCATTCTCTAAAAAGGATGTTGTAGCCGTTTTTGCATTTTGGACGGAGCCATTCGTCAAACGCCTCGTCAATTACGAGAAATCCCATTCTGTCGCAGAGGTCAAGGAGTTCCGGAGCGGGCGGGTTGTGGCTGGTTCGTATTGCATTACAGCCCATATCCTTGAGCATGGACAACTGGCGTTTCAACGCTTCAGGGTTTACGGCTGTTCCCAGAGCTCCGAGGTCATGATGCATGCACACGCCTTTTAACCGCACCTTTTCTCCGTTCAGGAAGAATCCATCTTCGGTGTAAAACTCCGGAAAACGTATGCCGAAGGGCGTCTCATAATAATCGGTTTTCCTGCCTTTTGCCTTCACTGTTGTCAGAACTTTGTAGAGTTTTGGCGACTCAACCGACCAGAAGAAAAAACGATTGATAAATATTTCCTGAAGGATGACTTTGCTTTTCAGTATATTGCTTGTTTCGCTTGCAGTTGCGTATTTTTTCCCGTCAGGCCCGATGATTGTCGTTTCAATCGTCACTTCCTGCTTTTTGCCCGTATGATTTTCAACAGTTGTTTTTATGTCAATAAGCGCAATACTTCTGTGCGGACGTTTTGCCGTAACGCATGTCCCCCAGTGAGCCACGTGAACGGGATTCATAATCACAAGCCGCGCGTTCCTGTATATACCAGCTCCCGGATACCACCTTGAGGCAAGAGGCTTGTTATCAACCGATACCGCCAGTATGTTATCGCCCGGTTTTACGAAATCAGTGAGGTCAAAGGCGAAGGACGAATAACCGTAAGGACGGCTGTCAACGTATCTCCCGTTGCAGTATACCCTGCTGTGGCTCATGACTCCGTCAAACTCTATCCGCACCCGTTTTGCGAGAATATCCTTCGGAAGAATGAATTTCAGCCGGTACCATGCTTTGCCTGTATGCGGAAGGCCTCCGGTGCGCCCGGTGTGATGTAGAGGTTTCTGCTGGCCGTCCTGTATAATAGCAATAGTATGTATGTCGTTTTTGCGGCTGAAAGAGCCTGTTATTGCCCAGTCGTGGGGCACGCGCACCGTCTCCCATCCCGAATCGTCAAAATCCTCCCGCGCCATTTCGGGAGCATCAGCCAGCCTGAATTTCCAGCCGTATTTCAACATCCGGATTTCCCGCAGGTTTTTAACAAGTTTGCTTTTCATGAAAAATCTTCTCCTTTTCTTAAAGGTGATGAGGCAATTATATAATAAATAAAAGAGAGCGTAAAATTGCTCTTAAACTTCGTTGGTGATATCCTTTCAACAAGGATGGTGAATCAAAATCCCTCACAGGGAAAGAGTGAAACGTGAAAAGTGAGATGTGAAAAAAATCA
>CAZAMK010000188.1:1089-2718 GCA_964486345.1 uncultured bacterium | reverse complement strand
AAGGAACAGCTTCAGGGGTTCAACCGGTCTTGCTCTGTTATAAACGACGGCATCCATATTTTCTGCGGTTATTTTTGTGTAGAAAAGGGTGCCGTTGAAATCAACGGGGGCAAATATCTTGTGAGATTCTATTTTCCCCTTTACGAAACTTGCCCAGTCCTTATTGGATATGTACAGAGTGTCCATTTGTGATTTTTTTCACAAGCCAGTCCAAAAAAATTGTGAATAGGATAAAACCCGGAGATATTTTTGTCAAATTTTCTTAAAGAGACCTCTTAAAAATAAAAAATAATAGATGTTACCAGAAAAATTTTCTCCTGTCAACAAAATTATTGTGCGGGCGATTTGTTACTGTCTGTTTTTACCCGCGTCCATATAAGAAATGCCATCAGCATGTTCAAGGCCGCAACCACGAGAAAAGGCGTGCGGAGGTTTGCTGTCTTGGCAATGGCTCCTCCCGCAAAAGGTCCCAGCGCCAGGCCTGTCATGCTTATGGATGTGGCCGCTCCGTATGCCCTGCCCATGTATTTTTTGTCTATAACCTTGTGTATCATGGCGTTGGCGGCCGGCAGCATCCCCGCAACTCCGAGTCCGAACAGGATGCGTACAAAAAACAGCAATGATATGTTATGTACGAAAAAATGTCCGGCGGAGGCAACTGCGGCGGTTATACAGCAGAGAACAAGAATTCTTCTGTGCCCCAGCCGGTCCCCCGTAAATCCGAGCAGAGCGGCAGAGAAAGCGCCTGCAAGCGCGGAAGCGGCCATGACAGAGCCGGTAATGCTGTTTATGTTTTCGGCTGAAGGAACGATTTCTTTTACAATAAGCGGAAAGGACGGGTTAATCATAGAGTTGTTCAGGTGTACTCCGAATTGTATAAAAACCGCAATTAGAAATCCGCTCACCGCAAGAATCTCAAGGAACCCTGCAGGCGGGCCGTCTCTCTCTCTGTCAGGAGGTACAAAGTTTTCTCTGACCCCCAGCAATACAAGAAGGCCTCCGAGAAAGATGATAGCCGCTCCTGCGCGGAAGGCCGCCCGGTAACCGAAAAAATCTGCCACGATGCCGCCGAAAAGAGGGCCTATCGTCACGCCTATGAAGGCCGCCGCCTGCATCATCCCCAGTGTAAAACCGCTTCTCTCCTGGGGCGTTACGCTGGCAACAAGCGCAACGCTGGCGGCGACCGTGCCTGTAAAAGCTCCCTGGAGAAGGCGGCAGGCTACAAGCTGGCCTACGGTACGCACCGAAGACATCAGCAGAAGAACCGCGGCTCCTGCAAACATTGATCTGCAAACCATGACCTTGCGGCCGTAGCGGTCGGCAAGAATGCCCCATAAAGGCGCAAAGATGCATAAAGTGACGCCCGTTGCTCCCAGAACAATGCCTGACCAGAAGGCCTGCTGTCCCGTATCGGATATGCCCAGCTCGGAAATAAAAAAAGGCAGAAAGGGCTGGGCGAACGAAAACCCCAGAATGGAAAGAACCTGGGCAATGAAAGCCGATATAAAAGTTTTTTTCCACATATTTTTTGTTTTTTAAAAGGAGAATTTATATTATAATGTTTTTCATGGAAATAGCAATTGAAACAATTGTTGTAGGAGATTTTCAGACTAACTGCTACATAGTGAC
>CAZAMK010000188.1:0-1079 GCA_964486345.1 uncultured bacterium | reverse complement strand
ATTAAAAGCATTTTAAGGAAAAAGAAAAAACAACCCTCTTTTATTGTGAATACGCACGGGCATGCCGACCACATAAAAGATGACGGGAAATTCTGTCTGCCTGTTTATATACACAGCCAGGATGCGGATTGCCTGCATAACCCGGAAAAGAACCTTTCCTCTTTTTTCGGAGCGTCGCTTGTGCTGGATATCAAGCCGGTTTTGCTGAAGGACGGGGATACCGTAAAGGTTGGAGAGGCCGTATTTGAGGTTATGCATACGCCGGGACACAGCCCTGGAAGCATATCGTTGAGAAATGGGAACACGGTTTTCACGGGGGATACACTTTTTAACTGCGGCTATGGAAGGACTGATTTTCCCGGCGGGTCGGAGGAAGTGCTTTTTGCCTCCATAAGAAACCGTCTGCTGGTTATGCCCGATGAGACAGTCATTTATCCCGGCCACGGGCCTTCTTCAACCATAGGAGCGGAAAGAAAATATTTTTAAAAGGCAAAGTAGTAGAGTTGCAATCAAAAATTAAATCTGTTAAACTGGTTTAAATACACGCATAAAAAAAAGATAGTGAAACGTGAAAAGTGAAAAGTGAGATGTGATATGAAAAAGCATTTACCTTTCACGTTTATCGTTTCACATTTCACGCTTTTTAAGCAGCGGGTAAAGGAGGAGGAAGCGATGAAGCAGAAATTGGTTCAGGCAGGGTTGATTGTAGTGATTGTCGTTGCGCTGGGTTTTGTTGTTAATCAGTTGAAACCCAAGCAGTACGGCGGCTATGAAAGAATCCTGGTGGACGTACAGGCTAACAAGGTTTTTATCACGAAGGTTAAAGCAGGCGAGGTTATGGAGTTCCCTACAACATCTCCGTACAGCGAGGGTAACAACGCTTATCCCGTTTTAAAGTGCATGAAAGACGGGACAATTTTTGCATTTGATGAACCGAAACCGGTTCTGCCGGGAGAAGGAGGAGAAGGAATGGCTCCTCCCGATATCGGAGTAGTCCCCGTATGCCCGGTCTGCGGCGGTTATGAGATAACTGTCGTTGATATGCCTGAAGGGCAGAAAGTTATGGATTTGCAGGGCCC
>CAZAMK010000187.1:0-2718 GCA_964486345.1 uncultured bacterium | reverse complement strand
CGAATATAATGAATGAATCCCTTAAGGGTTTAGAAATGGCAAAAGAGCCTCCGGCGAAAGAGAGAGCTGTGGAAGCATTGAGATTCACCACCCCGTTGGGGCTGGATAGGTTTCCACCCCAATTGACCCTCCCAGAACCGTTAAGCGAAAAAACTCGTCCGTCTATTCCGGAACCTATACCGATAGAGGAAATCTCTGAAACACCACCAATGAGGTTATTGCCTTGTAGCGTGTAGTTAATACCGCCCATCAATGGAATTTGGTCACTGTACCCAATAGAGCTACGACCGTCATCAGTCTGGCTGTACCGTATGCTTCTTCCCGATTTTAATGGATCGGAGGCTGAGAGCGATATACCGAGCGAAAAATCGGGTTTTTTCTGGGATGAAAGAGAAAGTGAAGTGCTGATGTTCAAAGAAAAATTATTCAGTGTGGATAATCCGATGTTAAATGAAACAGATCCTATATCCTCCACCGGAGATCGGAACACCCTGTCCCAGGAACCGGAAAGACCATAGGAGGCTCTTCTCCAAAGAGGGCCGCTTATTCGGGCTGAAGCATTTATGGTTTCATCCGGAGTCGTTACAACGGAGACAGGCTGGGGAGGGTTGAATCCCCTACTTTTATAACCAAAGGATACACCGAAATTTGGCACTTCCTTCTTAACAGGAATTGCAAAGCTATACTCAGCATCGGCCGCGAAGCTCAATGGAACGCTTCGTCCATCCCAGGCATATACTGTGCCGGTATTTATGATGAGTCCTCCCAGATCGGTTCCCGAAACAAGTCCGATATTGGCCATGACAGAACGCCTATCAGCCTGAAGCCCAAGCGCGGTAGTAAGATAGGAATAAAGCCCATATCGCAGATATGCGGAAGCGATGGGCTCTGTAAGCTCGGCTCTGCTGACTCCCGCTGAAAAGCCGTAGTCTATCTTGCCACCTACCAATAGGCCGGTTTCCGTTGTTATGTATTTTTTTAAGGGTCTGTAGATGACAATTCCGTTTTCGGGGTTACCGTCTTCGACTTCCAGTTCCAGTTGATTCAAACCGAAAGCAAAGGGCAAATCGTAAACACGGTAATTTCCTCTATCCATCTTGACCGAGCGAGAGAGATTGCCGTTGATGATATATCGCACCGTAGAAGGCTTTTCCAGCGAAAAAGCAACCGAGGGAGCGTAGTTCCTGTCGTAGCGGCTGAAATCATCCACATTGCGTATAGATAATCCGAAAATTTCCGAGCGTGACATATAACCTATGCCTTCGCTGGAAATCATGCCGCCTTTAGCTCTTCCCTCAAGCGTCGGAAAATCGTAGATCCCCTGAACACTGCCGAAATTCCAGTCCGGAGAACTGTTTGAGTATGAAAATGAACCATTGCCCTCCAGCGCCAGGGAGCAGAGATTGAGCAGACCATCGGCATTCACTGTAACCGGTATGGTGGTACCAGTATTGGAAATTGTCGCTGTACTGCTTCCGCTCAAATTTATGACTGCTGCAATGGGTGATGGTTTTAACCACACGCTCCCGCCAACCTCTTGGTCAGGGGTGAAGTCGAGCTCTCGCAGCGCCGCATACTCCCCAGGGGATGTCAGATAGTAACTGAGTTTCTCTATGTCCCAGCGAGCGCTAATGTTTGCTGCGGCCAAGTCAGCCATACCCAACCATTCTAGTTTAGCAAGTAGAGTTCCGAAGATTCTTTGCTTCTGTGACGTGGAAAGTTGGGGGGCAAGAGCTTCTTCCACGAGCTTGGTTTGCAGAAAAGGGTCTTCAAGTTCTATTCGTGTTTCCGCTTCCCCGTAATATTTATCGTTTATAAATAAGGAGATAATTGCTTCGCCTTCGGGGATCGGGTTTATGTTCTCGGTTAATACAACGTCGCCATCCGGGGCCTGCGCAAACACTGTATGGGGGAAAATAATCAAAAGGAGCAGGGCGCTGTAAAAAGAAAGCTGTGCTTTTCTATTCGATCTCCGCACTGAATGTACCCTCATAAACGGTGCCCACTATCGCTGAGTCCCAAGGCAGAAAAAAAACACGCTCACCTCCAGCCAGAATGTTTTGCCCGTTTATTGCAGAGGTAGCCTCTTCGGTGAACTCTACAAAGATGGGGCCTTGTCTAATCTGGACAAGAGGCTTGGCAATTATAGCATGTTTAGTGCCTTTGTTCTTGAGGGTAATTACAATTCCCCGCTTATTTTGATATTCACCGCCTACGGCATCCATTACAACTACATCAGCGAGGGCATTAGAAGGACTTACATATAATGCTGCGACATATGTAAGTAGAATATTCACCGCAGAACCATCTGATTTGGTAAAGTCAACAGGTAACTGCTCTGCTACGATTCTGTAAGCTGCTTCTCTCGCAATAGCAGATGGTCCCCTGTATTGCACTTTGACCATTTGGGATGTCATTGGGTTTAGAACAACACGGGAAGGGAAAATTAGAAATGACTCATTGGCGGGTGTAGTCGTCTCCGCACCGTTTGCATCAATCAATCGATGCATCGCCTTTATTGTTACGGCGATTTTTTTGTCCGTGTCGTTGGAAACAGTATAAGTGATTACTGCTTCAGCACCGGAATTTCCAATGGTGCTACTCATGGGTGCAAAGGAAAACGCTGTTGCATGGCTAATGCACACAACGAAAAACAGGATTAGGCAAAATAAAAACATCTTTTGAGGGGAGGACTTTTTATGCATATATACCCTTTGG
>CAZAMK010000186.1:0-2737 GCA_964486345.1 uncultured bacterium | reverse complement strand
GTCGTATATTGTGACCCAGTTGGTGATATGGTGGATCAGCGGTTTTTTCCCCCGCACTCTCTCCAGAATTTTGGCCGTTTCGTTCATAGTGCCTCCCTGTAAGATTTCCTAAATTATACTCCGCCGGACTTGTTATGGCAAACTGCCGCAGTCAGAGATTTTAGGTGAGAAGGTTGACAGAAGTGTAAAAAAAAAGTATTTTGTAACTGCGCAGAGAAAAAAACGAAAAAGTGTTTGCATGGGAAAAAGGGACATGAACATATGACGTTAATATCGGCGCTTTTCTTTCTGCTTGCCCTAATAACTTTCCTTTTTATGAGCGAAGGGATTCTCTTCATAAGAAAAACAAAGAAAACAAACGTCCATTCTGTCGGTTCACTGCGGATATATTTCCGGATAATCTTTTTCACTTCTCTGGCGATACTTATGGCGGGGTGCTGGTCTTCAATATGGCTCGGAAGGATTGCGGATGAGGATATGCGCGAGGAGCTTCGCGCAAAAGCGACGGATATCGCCGCGACAATCAACGTTGATATGTTGAAGAAGCTTTCCTTTACGGCCGGTGATCAAGATATTCCGGAATACCGTCGCCTCAACGACCAGTTTGCGGCAATGGTGGAATATCCTGACATGGGTTTCAGGAACGTATACACTCTGGCTCTGAAGCCTGAAGGTTTTCTTTACGGGCCCAACGCATATACGGAAGGCTTCAGAGGCGCCGTCCCTCCCGGGACAATATATGAAAATTCTCCGCATGAACTGAAAGGTGTCTTTGAAAACATTCGCTCGCAGACGGCAGGTCCCTATACCGGAGAATATGGAACGTTCCTTTCCGCCGCCTCTCCCGTTTTTGACCCCGTGACCGGCAGGGTGATATTTGCTCTCGGGATTGACATTAAAGATTCAATACGCCGGTCCGCCGTCTTCCAGAGGCAGTTACCCTCTTTTGTCTGCACGGTATTACTGCTTGCCGTTCTTTTGACCGGCGGGATTCTTGTCTTGCGGCGAGCTATGCTTCCGGCTGAAAAAAGGTGGCGCTTGAGATATCTTGAGGCATATATCATCCTTATAATGGGATTGATTACTACGATTTTCTCCGCCCGCATGGCTTATGAACTTGAAGTCAGTCACAGGCAGAAGATTTTTGTATCACTGTCACGGGTCATAACCGCAAATGTAAGAGAGGATTTGCGCAACATACATACCCGTCTTCATATGCTGGCGGTTTTTTTTCAGGCGTCCGAGCATGTTACAAGGCAGGAGTATGCGGATTTTACCGCATCTCTCGCGAGTGAAGGGCTTGCTTACTCGTGGAACTGGATTCCGGCTGTATCCCATACAGAAGTCAAAGAGTTTGAAGCCGCAGCGCGGAAAGAGGGAATAAAAAATTTCTTTATATACCAGCGGGACGGGGCAGGCAAAAAAATTCCGGTTTCAGGAAGGGAAATTTATTATCCCGCTTTTTACTGCGAGCCCGAAACTTCCACCCGCGGTGAAATTACAGGATACGATTTCGGCTCTGACCTTGTGCGCAGGGACGCCATAAATACCGCGGTGCGCACAGGTTTGTGCACGGCCACCGACCCTGTGGTTTTTTACTATCAGGGTAGTAGGGGCATACATGTTTTTAATTCCGTATCCACGGGCGGCCATAGGGGGGTTGTGCAAGCCATGCTTGAGATAGGGCCGTTTATAATGCAGGCGTTAAACCGGACCGGAGTCGGAGAAATACCCGTGTCCGCAGAAATATTCCAGATAGAAAAAGGGGTTTCTACGAAAATTCTGTTTGCTGCGGCGCTCGGAGAGCAGGCAGAGGTGAACGGAAGAAAGAAATGGGCGCCTCCTTTTTCTGTCGTCATCCCTGTTTTTGCTTTTGGTAAGGTATACTTGGCTGTGCTCTATCCCGGACGGGATTATATCTCTTCTTATCCTCTAAAGGACGGATGGATTGCGTTTATCGCGGGATTTTTCCTTACTGTGATCGCTGCATCCCTCGTTGCAATATTTTCCACGCGCCATACCTTCATGGAAAGAGAAGTCAGGATCCAGACGGAGAAATTAAGGTATGAAATTTCCGTGCGCGAAGAGATAGAGGAGGAGTTGAAAAGAAACAGGAGACAGCTTGAAGAAGCGATGGACATAGCGCAACTGGTAAACTGGGAATTTGACGTAGCCACGGGTGTTTTTACATTTGACGACCGGTTTTACGCCCTATACGCTACCACTGCAGAAAGAGAAGGAGGCAGCAAGATGCCGGCAGAGGTTTACGCGAGGGAATTTCTTCATCCAGAGGACATATCTTTGGTAGCAGGGGAAGTGAAGAAGGCGATAGAAACCGCAGATCCTGATTATTTGTCGCAGGCTGACCACAGGATAATCCGCAGGGACGGGGAGATTCGGACTATATCAGTTCGTATAGGAGTCGTCAAGGATTCTTCTGGAAAAACTGTAAAGACGCACGGGGCCAATCAGGACATTACGGAGCGAATAAAGGCGCAGGAAGAAAAGGAGAAACAGCTTGATGAGCTGAAAAGATGGCATAACGTTACGCTGGGCAGGGAAATGCGCATCATAGAACTGAAGCGGGAGATAAATGGACTGCTCGCGAAGATGGGAAAACCGCGCAGGTATGAAAACATGGATGCGGAAGAGAAGGGGTAGGGCTTAATGAGAGGAAGTGTAATGGAAAGAGCCTTTAACATAGAAGCAATCCGGAAGGATGTCTCCCGCCTTAAGG
>CAZAMK010000185.1:0-2778 GCA_964486345.1 uncultured bacterium | reverse complement strand
CGCTCGTTTCTCAACAGACTATCGCCCGCAGGGCGAAAGCCTGAAAGGCTCCGCTGAAGAAACCGCCCGGCGGTGCACATCCAAAATTACAAGATAGATGTGAAACGTAAAATGCTTTTTCGTCTCACATTTCACTTTTCACGTCTCACATGATTTTCAGGGGGGAAAGTGGAAAGAAAACTGGTCTATAAGAATGCAGGCGGGAAACAAAGGGCTGATAAATATCTCAAGGTGCTTCTCGGGGTATCCCGCGAAAAAATAAAAGAGTTTTTGAAAGACGGAAGAATTCTTGTTAACGGCAAAACTTCTGCGCCTTCCTATCTGCTTCAACCGGATGATGAAATAATCTTCAACGATGATTTATTCAGTGACAGCGCTGCATTAATTAAACCTGAACAGGGGAATCTGGAGATAATATACAGCGATACCGATATTGTTGCGGTTAACAAGCATGCCGGAGTCATAACCCATCCGACAAACAGAATCCTTACCGGCACTCTTGTGAATTTCCTACTGTATCATACAACTCTTTCTTCCGCCGGATTACCGTTGAGGCCCGGCGTAGTGCACCGCCTTGACAGGGAGACTTCAGGGGTGATTGTTTTTGCCAGAACGGATTACGCCCGGGAAAATATAATCAGTCAGTTCCGCAACCGGGAAGTTGAGAAAGAATACCTTGCGATAGTAAAAGGCAGGTTTTCTCCTATGAGAAAAGAGGTTGAGTTTACCGTTTCGCATGAGAAGGACAATCATACGAAAATGGAAGTTGGGTATCTCCGCGGGAAAAAGGCGCTGACTGTCATAGAGGTTGCCGAATACCTCGGGGAATTGACTCTGGTGAAAGCGAAACCTATAAGCGGAAGGACGCATCAGATAAGGCTTGCACTTTCGCATCTGGGCTATCCTATTATCGGTGATTTGAAGTACGGCGTAAAATCGGACTTGATAAAAAGAGTTGCTCTCCATTCGCACAGAATAGCCCTGGCGCTTCCTTCCACTGGAAAAAGGGTTGAATTCAGGGCGGATATCCCTGCCGATTTTTTGAAGGTTATAAAAAAAATTAAAGATAGGAATTTTGCTTGACAATTGCCCGTTAAAAGTTATAATTATTAGATTGCGCGGGAATAACTCAGCGGTAGAGTGCGACCTTGCCAAGGTCGAAGTCGGGGGTTCGAATCCCCTTTCCCGCTCGACATGTTTTAGCGTATTTCAGCGTTATAATGTCGCCCCGATGGTTATATATCGGGGCAGAAGCTATATTTGTACTGCGGGAAAAACCTTAATTATTTGACAACGATATATTTTTCGTTATAATAAATAGTTTAGGCCTGCTGCTGTGGCTCAGCGGTAGAGCACGTCCTTGGTAAGGACGGGGTCATGGGTTCGATTCCCATCAGCAGCTTGCAATAAAAACAAAGGCGGCGTATAGGGTATAGCGTAGAGCGTATAGGAAAAACTGTAAAGCAAAAGCGGCGTAAAGCGGGTAGCGTAGAGGAAATACAATTAGAAGTTTTTGACTAAACGCTCCACGCTATACGCTATGTTTCAGACTATACGCTAAACGCTTCACGCTAAACGCTAAAAAACGGGAGATAAAAAAATGGCAAAGGAAAAATTTGTAAGGAGCAAACCGCACGTAAACATAGGGACGATAGGCCACGTAGACCACGGAAAGACGACACTGACCAGCGCGATAACGATGGTACTTGGGAAGATGGGCGGTGCGCAATTCACCAAATACGAAGAGATAGACAAGGCGCCGGAGGAGAAGGAGAGGGGCCTGACGATAAACATATCTCACATAGAATACCAGACAGCCAAGCGTCATTATGCGCATATAGACTGTCCCGGGCACGCCGACTACATAAAGAACATGATAACCGGAGCGGCGCAGATGGACGGAGCGATACTGGTTGTAAGCGCGCCGGACGGTCCGATGCCGCAGACGCGCGAGCACATACTGCTTGCCAAGCAGGTGGAAGTGCCTTCAATGGTGGTATTCATGAACAAGATGGATCAGCTTGAGGACAAGGAGCTGGTAGAGCTTGTAGAGCTGGAGATGAGGGAGCTGTTGACCAAGAACGGATTTCCGGGAGACGAGATACCTATAGTTAAAGGCAGTGCACTGCAGTGTCTGGAATGCGGCTGCGGCAAGAAGGAATGTGCCAAGTGCGGGGGCATCCACGAATTGATGGATGCGGTAGACAGTTACATACCCGAGCCGGTGAGGCCGCTGGACCAGCCGTTTCTGATGGCGATAGAGGACGTATTTTCCATTACCGGGCGCGGTACTGTATCCACGGGCAGAGTGGAGCGCGGCAAGGTGAAGGTGGGAGAGGCTGTAGAGATGATAGGGTTGTCGCATGAAGTCAAGAAGACTGTAGTTACCGGCATAGAGATGTTCAGGAAGGAACTTGACGAAGGAGTTGCCGGGGACAACGTAGGTATTCTTTTGAGGGGCGTGGAGAAGGACGAGGCCGAGCGCGGCATGATAGTGGCGGCGCCTGGCAGTATAACGCCGCATACCAAATTCAAAGCGCAGGTATACGTGCTGAAGAAAGAAGAAGGGGGCAGGCATAAATCGTTTTTCAGCGGGTACCGTCCGCAGTTTTACATAAGGACGACCGATGTGACAGGGCAGATAAAGCTTCCCGAGGGAGTTGAGATGGTAATGCCCGGGGACAACATAGAGATGGAAGTTGAGCTGATATATCCGGTGGCTCTTGAGAAGGGACAGCGCTTCGCGGTAAGGGAAGGCGGAAAGACTGTCGGCGCCGG
>CAZAMK010000184.1:0-2787 GCA_964486345.1 uncultured bacterium | reverse complement strand
AAACCTTCCGGCAGGACATGCCCTTAATCAGCGGGGACCCGATACAGCTGGAACAGGTCTTTCTCAATATAATAAACAATGCCGAATATTTCATGGCGGGAGAAAACAGGAAAGGCGCCCTGACCATATCAACATCCGTGGAAGATGATTACGTAAAGGTTCAATTCGCCGATAACGGGCCGGGCATACCCGAGAATAACATAATCAGAGTTTTTGACCCGTTTTTCACAACAAAACCCCAGGGTAAAGGCACAGGGTTGGGTCTTTCCGTAAGCTACGGCATTATAAAAGAGCACGGAGGAAATATACACGTTGAGAACGGGAGGGAAGGCGGTGCCGTCTTCACCATACTTATCCCCTTAAAGGAAACAAAAAACATTTAAACTGAACCATGGCAGTGATGTTCATGCGGGATTACCTGCCAAGCTCTCTTTTATACTGCCGGTTTTCAAGAATCAACCGCCTCTTCTCCAGAAGTCCCAGTACGGCATGACGGAATTCTTCAATATTTACGGGTTTAACTGCATATCCGTCGGCGCCGGATGCAAGCGCGGTATTTACGTTGCCGCTGTCATCACTCGCCGTAATGACTACAACCTGTGTATCGGGAAACTGCTCCTTTACCTTCTTCAAAAGAGAAATGCCGCTTTCCCCCGGCATATGGATATCCAATATCAGCAAAGCGGGATTTACTTTTTTCAGGACTTCATATCCCTCCGCCGCAGTGCATGCCTCTTCAACTGATTCACAACCAAATCTCATCAGAAGCCTTTTTAAAAAGCTCCTGATGGCCTCTTCGTCATCAACCACGAGGATTGTCTCCGTATATTTTTCCTCTTCACTCATAAATATCTCCTCCTACAGGCAGTTTGACGGTAAAAACAGCTCCGCCCCTTTCCCTGTTAGCAACATAGATTTCTCCTCCGTGCTCTTTTATAATGCCGTAACTCACAGGCAGCCCGAGCCCCGTCCCCTTACCCACCGGCTTGGTGGTGAAAAACGGGTCAAATATATTAGGCAGTATTTTGGTGGGGATACCGGGACCCGTGTCTTCTATCTCAACAATCACTTCCTTTTTTTCGCCTTCGCCAAGATATGTCCTTACCGTCAGCTTACCGCCTTTGCCGTTCTCAAGCATAACGTATTCCGCGTTATTTATGATATTCATGAACACCTGCTCCAGCTGTGACATGTCGCCGAGTACAAAGGGCATGCCGGACCGGAACTGTTTTTCCACCTCAATGTTTTTAACCTTCATTTCATAGCTTTTTATGTTCAGCACGTTTTCAAGAACCTCGTTTATTTTCAAAGGTCCTTTTTCAACCTTCTCTTTGCGGGCAAAGCGCAGGAGGTTTAAAACAATTTTTTCTATCCGCCTGCCGGACTGATAAATGGTATTTATGTCATCTTCTGTCCGTTTGTCCATCCGCCCTTTCTGTTCCATGAGAATCAGCTGTGAAATTCCGAGCAGTCCCGTGAGCGGGTTGTTTATCTCATGGGCCACGCCCGAAACAAGTTCTCCCACGGCGGCAAGTTTTTCAGACCTTATAAGCTGTTCGGTGAGGACATTTCTCTCCTCTCCCATTTCAATCTTCTCCCATGCAAACGATATAATTCCGGCAAGTTCCATAAGAAGCTTTATCTCTTCGGGATCAAAAGCTTCCTGATTGCCGGAATAAACGAGTATTACCCCCCTGCTTCTTCTGTTTATAACCAGAGGCAGGATGATGCATGACCTGCAACCTCTTTCCGCCATATTGATAAAATAAGGGGGTGTGTTTTCTTCATCTCCGTCATATCTGAAAACATATGCCTGGCCTGTAACAAAAGCGGTTAACTCGGGGTTTTCTCCGAATCCTCCGCCGTTATCCATGCTTATCTCTCCTGCAGAAACACCGCCAGTCCCTGCCGAGGCGGCAATTTTTATTTCCGTGGAATCTTTATACAGGATACCGCACGTTTTCTTCAGCAGGTTCTCCACGCTCAAACCCGTTTCCTGTGAAACAATAAGGTTGATTTCCGTAAGA
The DNA here is from genome assembly GCA_964486345.1 of uncultured bacterium. Lineage (GTDB taxonomy): Bacteria > Ratteibacteria > UBA8468 > B48-G9 > JAFGKM01 > JAFGKM01. The sequence goes on along the minus strand of CAZAMK010000184.1, from coordinate 760 downwards.
ACGCCCAACAGACGGTTTATGAAAAGCAATCTCTCTTCCGCCTTCTGCACATCTTCAACCATGCTAAGAAGAGCTTTGCGCGACTGTTCGGCAACTTCAAACAAACGAACCGTTTCCGACTGCGCTTCCATTTCTTTTTTCCTGCCTCTATTGTAAGCCAGAATGTTTCCAATCAGATTGTTAAGCCTGTGGAGTGAAACGTCGCCTGAAAGCAGTTCCTCCGGCGGTATGTATGCGACGTTGTCGCAGATTTCCGTACCGAGAACCACAAGAGGATGGGCGGTAATGAACTCAAGCAATGTCTCCGCATCAAATCTGCGGCGGTCATACATGCAAAGGACTGTCGTCCTGCGGGAAAACATCTTGTTAGCTTTTACCTCGCATTCCATAAGCCGCTTCCACCCGGGCGCTTTCTTCAACACCCATGTCATTTCCCCCGCAATCCTCATGCCGGAATAGCCTTCGGCGAGAGCTTTTTCCGTTTCAAAACGCAGGTTATCCAACATCCTGTCGGGGTCAAAACTGCCTCCCTTAAGATACCTTTCGTCGGAGGATTCAAACACAAACTGCCCGCTGGCGAGATAACCGCCAATATCCAGTCCCGCTTTTTTCATGCAGCCGTCAATCTTATCCGAATTGTCCCCATCCAGTATACAAATTATCTTCTCGTTTCTTTCAAGCCCATACAGAATGAACTGGGATAAAAACGCTTTCTGCTCCTCTTCTATATCATATATCATGCAAAGATGCTCTCCTCCCT
>CAZAMK010000183.1:0-2797 GCA_964486345.1 uncultured bacterium | reverse complement strand
AGATAATTTTTAAATCAGAAAACAGGGAGGGATTATGAAGAAATTGCTGTTTTTTTTGGTGTTTATGGGTTTTGCGGTTTCTGTTTTTGCCGAGGGGATGTTTGATGCGGGGGTTTATCTGCGCTTGAGGCAGGAATATTTTGACAATGCCTTTGATTTCAACAATGACAGCGGAACGTTCAACGACGACAACTATTTCAGAATCAAGGCGAGCTTATGGGGCAAATGGAGTTTTTCCGACGATGTGAATCTTTTTGTAAAACTTACTTCCGAGCCCAAGCTTGCCATTTATGATGACGGTTCTCTGGCAAAAGGCAATGATGTATGGGACGACGAGATATTTTTTGACAACCTTTACCTTGACGTAAAAAATTTGTTCGGAATGCCAGTGGACCTGCGGCTGGGCAGACAGGATTTTCTCATGACTCACGGAGAAGGTTTTGTTATTATGGACGGCACTCCTTACGACGGGTCAAGGTCTGTTTATTTTAACGCGGCCAAGGCGACGGTAAGATTCAACGAAAAAAATTCAGTTGACCTTATATATGCCGACAATCCCCGGATAGACGAATATCTGCCTGTGATAAACTGGCAGGACAGGACTGTGGTAAGGACCGATGAAAATGCATTTATTCTTTACGTGAAGTCAAAGGTGGGGGAGCGTCTTTCTCTGGAGCCGTATTACATATACAAATTTGAAGATAATCCAACTGCGCCTTCCCGCAAGCTGACGCTCAATACTGTAGGCAACAGGGCTGTGTACGACTTTGACCCATGGAGGTTGAGAGGCGAACTTGCATATCAGTTCGGCGAATATAAAGACAAGAGCGACAGGGAAGCATGGGGCGGCTACGCTTATCTCACAAGATTCTTCAAAACGGCGAAACTTTCACCTTCCGTTGAAGTGGGTTATGCTTATCTTTCCGGAGAAAGCGACCCGACTGCAGGGGATGATTCCGGATGGGACCCCGTGTTTTCCAAATGGCCGTGGATAAGCGAATTGTACATCTTCGGCTATGCCGTAGAAAGAGGAGAGCCCGCATACTGGACGAACCTTCAGTTGTTCAGAGCCAAGATGGACATGAAACTGACGGAAAAAACAGGGCTTTCTCTGGCATATAACTACCTTAAGGCGAACGAAGCCCAGAAGACGGGAGCTCCCTTTTTCGGGACAGGAGATGAACGCGGCCATCTGGCGCACGTGATTCTCACTCAAAAATTCTCAAAGAATATTGACGGGCATCTGCATTTTGAATACTTCAAGCCCGGGGATTTTTATGCCGATGCAAATCAGGACGATGCGATATTTTTGAGATGGCAGCTGCAGATGAGCTTTTAGTGCAGACTGCGAACTGAACCGGTTCTGTGATTTCCCGCGGGGATTTCTCCCTTTGCGCACAGGCGCATTTCATGTGTTTATGTTTAGGAGGATGAATTTAATGAAGATTGTCAAAGCAAAGCCGTCCGAGTATGACAGTATCCAGAGGTTCCTTGAAGACGTCTTCGGACATGCCTTCAATTATTTCTCCCTTTTCTATCCGAAGGCATGGAAAAAGGAATATACCGATTTCAGGAATATTTTTGTCATGAAGGAAAAAGGGGAAATAATCTCCCTTGTAAGAATTTTTCCTCTTGCAACGCTCCAGAACGGCATTAAAATCAATTTTGCCGGCATAGGGGGCGTTTCAACGGCTTACCGGTGCAGGGGCAAAGGGTATATGACGGAACTTCTTAACTTCTCCTTTGCTGAAATGAAAAGACAGAAATTCCCCCTTTCCGTTCTCGGCGGAGACAGGCACAGATACGGAAATTTCGGGTATGAAAACGGCGGAGGGATTGCGGATGTTGTTATATCCGCTAAAAGCTTGCATAAAGCCTGCATAAAGCCGGTTTCTGCGCAGAGATACGAAGGGCGCGATAAAAAAAATCTTGCAGAGATGATGAAAGTTTATAACTCCCGCGCATACAGGACGGAGAGAAACGCCGATGAATTTGATGAGGCGTGCAGAAGAATCGGGACGGCGTTATATTACGCGGGAAAAGGGAGCGGTTTTGGTTATCTTGCGGTTAATGCCACGGAAACAAGGGAGCAGGGCGGCATAAAAAAAGTTCTTGAGTTTGCGGGAAACAATGAAACGATACTTGGGATTCTGGCGCATTTGAGCGGGAGATTCGGTTTTCCGGCATATTCAATGAGTTTTCCCGGATTATGCGAAATACCGGAAAAAATGCTTGCCTTGTCTTCCGAGTGGACCATAAAATCCGATATGATGATTAAGATAATAAGCTTGAAAGATACCCTTGCGAAGTTTTCAAAACAGAAGGATTTCCTGTTTCCGGAAGGAGAGGAAATCACCCTTACTTTGAAAAACGGCGAATCCGCCGTCATGAACAAGCGAAACGGAAATATAACCGTCAAAAACGGCAGAGGTAAAAACGAACTTGTTTTGAGCGAAACGGAAATGGTCCGTCTTTTATTCGGAGCTTCTTTCTGGATGCCTGCCGTGACAAATGTGAAGACTGCAAGGATATTAAAACAGTTTTTACCTTTTAATCTTTATCTGGACTATCTTGACCGCATATAGAAAAGAGGATATTATAGAAATATAGCGCAGAACCTGATATGAATTTGCCGTCAACCGTATAGTTAATACCGGTTTGAGTTCAGCGGAGAGCGAGGCGCCCAGGAGGAGACAACATCTCTGTGGGAGGCATCTCCTGATGCCGATTATCTCGAGGTCAGGAGACCTCTCCCACAAGGAAGCCGGCCGACGCAGGCAATCCGCCACTAAAACGC
>CAZAMK010000182.1:1402-2798 GCA_964486345.1 uncultured bacterium | reverse complement strand
CTCAAATTGAGACTCTGGAAGAAGAAGGCGATGACAAAAGAAGAGACCTGATAAAGGCATTGATAAAAACCGAGTTAACCCCGCAATTGACCATACTTGTTTATGAAATGATAGACAACCTTGAAAACGTTATTGACTGCGTCAAAAAATCAGGCGACATGGTAAGGATTCTCGCAATCAAGGCGAGGTAAATCATATCCTTACAAGCTTTTCGTAGTAAGAAGAAACGTCAAATATGCCGCCGTTTTTAGCGTAAAAATCCCCGTCAAGATTGAAAATGCCGTTAACAGGGCTTGTCCAGCCCGCATCGGGAAATGGATGGCGTGATATAAGCTTGCCCCAGTTGCGGTAATGCTGATGGCCGTTTGATTCAACCACCGGAATTTTCAGGCCGGGCAGGGGTTTAAGGCGGCAGGCAACATTTTTATTCCACTCAAGCAACGGAGGGGTAACGGTAAGGTCAGCGCAAAAATAATCCATATTGTTTTTTTCGGCCTCATTCAATATCTTCAATGTCATACTTAGTGTTTTTGCAATAGGTTTAAGAGCTACTCCCCTGTAACCCATCTGACTTCTTTTAAGCGTATCCTCCTGCGTATGGGCGCTCTCATCCGCCACAATCCTTACGGGAAAATCGCTGACATCCACTTCAAGCTCTTCGGGAAACGGCTCTTCCATTATTATCACCCTGTCAAGAGCGCCTATTTTGTCTATAAAATCAATCAGGCGCAATAAGCGCTCTTTGCTGTCATACCTGCCGTTAGCATCAAAATAGTACGGGAGTTTTCCGTTTTCTGTATATTCCGTGGGGATATCTCCAAATCTGCTGTGAATATTCTTAATCCTGTCCATATCCCACTTCAGCATTTTTTCCAAATCACCGTCTTTATCGGGGTCGGAGCCGATTTTTATTTTGAGCGTAAAGAAACCGTCTTTTATCGCCTTTCCTATATCATCAAGCGGCACCCCGTAAGACATAAGGGGAATACATGCAACAAGCGGATGTTTATACTTCAATGGCTTCCTGTACTCGGCAGGAATCATGCCGTAAAAATCCTTATTCCCCGTTTCTTTCGCATAAAGCACCCATAATGCGTTGTCAAGAGCCACCAGAGCATTAAGAGTGAAAGTTTTTCTCAAATTATTCCTTCCGGTTATTTTCTGCGCGTATGAATGCACATCATCAAGAATTGATTCCTGGGCGCTTATCGGATTGTCAATATCCCTGCCCTGCAGTAGTTTTGCGGCGTATTCCGTTACGGCAAACATTAGGGAATTGCCGCCCGCTTCGCTGTGGGACGTAAAAACAGCGGCATCCGACCATAAGACGCTCTGCGTCTCCATCCCTATTCCGTAGTTGGATTCTGTTTCAACGCATACAAGCGCCTGCCACGCT
>CAZAMK010000182.1:0-1392 GCA_964486345.1 uncultured bacterium | reverse complement strand
CCTTTGAACCCGAGGGACATCTTGAACGGCTCTATGTCAAAATTAAGATTCGCCTTTTTTATTCTCATTGTATTTCTCCTCGTATAGAGTTTTTGAATTATGATTTACACGGCTGAAGTTATATAATACATCATAAATGGAAACTACTCAAAACTCCACGTTGCTTTTGAGTTTCGCAGCTGGATTGTTGTCATTTGCCAGCCCGTGCATCCTGCCTTTGATTCCCGCATATCTTTCATACATTACGGGCGCTTCCATTGAGAATCTCAAAACAGGCGGGCTGTATAAAAGAAATGTTTTGCTTTCACTTCTCTTCGTACTGGGATTTACTGCGGTATTCACGATACTCGGGGCATCGGCAACATGGCTGGGCAGGCACATATTGATGAAACAGGATATCATAAGAAAAGCCGGAGCAGTCATAATAATATTGTTCGGCCTGCATCTTGCAGGCATCCTGAAAATCAAGCCGTTATACAAACAGAAAAAAATCAACGCAGGAAAGACAGATGGTGGCTATGCCGGCGCCTTTATCATAGGAATGGTGTTCGCTTTCGGATGGACTCCCTGCGTCGGCCCGGTGCTCGCTTCAATTTTAATTATGGCTTCAGCGGAAAATTCTCTGTCAAGAGGAATACTGCTGCTCTTTGTATATTCAATGGGCATAGGACTGCCTTTTATAATCACAGCAATGTTTTTAAATAAAGCCCTCTCCGCATTTACCGGCATAAAAAGACACTACAGGAAAATAGAAACCGCAACGGGCATTCTTCTCATCGCCATAGGCATTCTTATGTTCTTCAACAAATTCCGGGTTTTTACCAGCCTGTAAATCATTATTTCTTCAACAAGGGATATTTCCTTAAAAATCCGACATTAGGAAGTTTTCCCACAAGCGGTTTTGCGTAATTTACAAAATCGACAGTAACGTCATTTCCAGCATTGTTTATAAATGAGGACGGCATGCTCCTCGTATTTTTAGCCACTTTATTAAGGTTCACCAGCTCAAAAAAAGCGGCGTATTTTTTTCCGGTTTTTCTCTTAATGGCTACAGAACCGTCCAAATTGCCCGATACGGCATACCTTACGGCAAGCTTGCCCGCCTCAAAAGCCTCTTTTGCGTCAACTTCGGAGGATATGCCGGGGAAAGACCTCTGCAGATATCCGAATGTATCGGCTCTCACACGGCCGATTTTCAACTCCTGTTTTATCATGTCTGCGAGCAAATCGCCGAGAACTCCGGTTCCGCTCAACTGTACGTTTCCGTGGGTATCCACCTCTTTTGTAAACTTTGAAGCTATGGCTTCGCCCTTTTCGTCCGAAATTCCTTCGGAAACAGCTATAAGGCACCTGCCGTATTTTGAATATGACTTTTCAACATCTTTGAGAAAC
>CAZAMK010000181.1:0-2835 GCA_964486345.1 uncultured bacterium | reverse complement strand
AACCGATGACGTTATGCCGTGCAGGATATGCGCAAATTACCGCTCCGACGGCTGGGAGACGATGGAGGTTGACGGCCATAACTTTGCCCAGCTGTATGATGCCCTGCGGCAGTCTGTTTGCATGGACAAACCGGTGTGTATCATAGCAAACACCGTGCTCGGCAAGGGTGTCTCTTTTATGGAAAATCAGTACAAGTACCACGGCAAGACGCTGGACGAGGAATCGTACGTCAAGGCGATGGGGGAAATCGGACTGCCCCCTGTTCTTGATAAATACAGGAAACTCCGGGAGCAGAAATGGTCTTATCCCAGGAGAAAATACCAATTTAACCCTTCCTTGGAAAAAGGCGTACCTGTTGTCTATAAGAAGGACGAAAAGACGGATAACCGGAGCGCTTACGGAAAGGCACTTCTGGATCTGGCAAAGGCGAATGCAGGGAACAAGGAATTTCCTTTTGCCGTATTTGACTGCGACCTTGCAACTTCGGTTAAAACCGACATATTTGCGAAAGAGTTCCCGGGCAACTTCTTCCAGGTAGGCGTGCAGGAGCATAATGCCGCTACCATAGCCGGCGCCATCTCCAGGGACAAAGTGATAAGTTTCTTCTCTGATTTTGCGGCCTTCGGCATTGATGAAACATATAATCAGGAGAGGTTGAACGACCAGAACAATACCAATCTTAAACTTGTATGCACGCACGTCGGCCTGGATGTCGGGGAAGACGGCAAGACGCACCAGTGCATTGATTACATAGGGACGTTCAGGAATCTTTTCGGGTTCAGGATTGTCATCCCTGCCGACCCCAACCAGACGGACAGGGTTATAAGGCATGTTACAGGCGAGCCGGGAAACTGGTTTGTGGGAATGGGCCGGTCCAAAACCCTTACCGTTGCAACTGAAAAAGGCGATGCGGTATATTTTGACGAAAACTATAAGTTTGAATACGGAAAGGCGGATATCCTGCGGGAAGGCAAAAGCGGGTACATAATAACAATGGGATGCCTTGTACCCCGCGCGCTGAAGGCGGTGGAGTTGTTAAAGGCGGAGGGGATAAGCATTGGTATTATCAATATGAGCTGTCCTCTGGAGATAGACAAAAAGGTTATTGACAAGGCGATTGCAACAGGGCTGATATTGACGATGGAGGACCACCACATAGATACAGGGCTGGGTATGACCGTGGGGCGGTATCTCCTTGAGAAAAAGTATGCAGGGAAATTCTTAAGGCGGGGCGTGACCCGCTACGGCAGTTCCGGTGAGCCGGAATATCTCTTCAAGCAGGAAGGGATGGATCCGGCATCAGTCGCCGCTCTGCTCAAATCCCAACGGTAACGGAGGGAAAATGGAAGAAATCTGCAACCGGCACAAAAACCTGAAAGAGTGCACATGTACCTATAAGGGGTGCAGCAGGAAAGGGCTGTGCTGTGAATGCATAAGCTACCACTGGGCGATGAAGCAGCTGCCCGGATGCCTCTTCCCTCCGGAAGCGGAAAAGACATATGACAGGTCGCTGGAGTATTTTTTGGAGGTCTGGGGTAAAAAAACGGGGAGAAAATAAATAAATGGCAAATATTGATCCTAAAGAACGGCTAATCTTTGCCCTTGATGTTCCGATCGTAAAGGAAGCTGACAGGTTTGTGGCTGAACTTGAGGGGGTTGTGGAGTTTTTCAAGGTGGGGATTATACTGCATACCTCTGCAGGTGCGGGGTTTGTGGCGGGGCTGGTGAAAAAGGGCAAGAAAGTTTTTCTTGATTTGAAGTTTTTTGACATAGCCGATACAGTGAGGGATGCGGTAAGGCAGGCGGCCGGCATGGGCGTGGATTTTCTGACGGTGCATGCAGACCGGCAGGTAATGACAGCCGCAGCCGAGGGTAAGGCGGGAAGCCGGCTTAAAGTGCTTGCCGTTACGCTTCTTACCAGCATGGGCGCTTCCGACCTTGAAGACACTGGAATAAAAATGACTCCGGAAGAAGTTGTTTTGCGCAGGGCGAAGATGGCGGTTGAATGTAGATGCGACGGCGTCATCTCTTCGGGAAAGGAAGCGGCTCTAATAAAAAAAGAAACAGGCGGCAAACTGCTGGTTGTTACGCCGGGCGTGCGTCCTTCGGGAGGGTCAACAGACGGGCATAAGCGGCTTGTTACCCCTGCAGGGGCAATCGGGGCAGGCGCGGATTACCTGGTTGTGGGCAGACCCATAAAAAACGCCCCCGACCCGCGCTCTGCGGCGCTGGCAATACTTGAAGAAATGCGAAGTGCCTTTGAGACAAAGAATGGATGAATCAATAACCCCTCACTTTTAGGAGTGAAATGTGAAAAGCGAGAGGTGAGAAAAAAAGGAAGGTCTTTACGTTTCACATTTCACATCTCATATTTCACAATTCCAAGGGAGAAAGGGATGTTTAAAGTCTATTATTTGAGAAGGTTGACAGGGTGCATTTCAATCCCGGAGGACCGAGAGAATCCACACTGAAAAGATGGAGGTCGGAAGGACTTCCGGAGGAAGTAAACTGGTTTGAGTGTTTATGTCGGGAAATAGACGTTGATTTTACGGAGTTACGCAGCAGGCAGGAGAGGATAGACCCTGTAGTTTCTTTTAAGATGATGCCCGAGTTTGAAGAAAAGGTTCTTGAGCACAAAAACGGGCATTACCTGGTTCAGGATTGGCAGGGAGCGGTTGTTGAGATTGCCGATAACTTTGATGTGACATATTTGAGATATGCAAAAGATTTTGTTACAAGAAAATACCTGAAATTTCCGGTTGAAAACGCAAAGGACTGGGATGAGATGAAGAAAAGGTACAATCCTGACGCTGACATTCTCCGGTCCTTTCTGG
>CAZAMK010000180.1:0-2843 GCA_964486345.1 uncultured bacterium | reverse complement strand
ATCCCATACTTCTTTTACTGTAGATTTTTATAAGCAATTGCAGAGTTCTTTCATCCATAATTACCCGCTTCTATTCCATAGAAAAGTTGCAAAATGAAAAAGGAGGCATTGATGAACCCTGTCATTGAGAATATTAAAAAGAGACGGTCTGTCAGACTTTATGAATCAAAGCCGATTTCGAAAGAGATATTAACAGAGATAATTGACGCCGGAAATTCAGCGCCGAGCGGATGCAATGCACAAAACTGGAGATTCGTTATTGTTGAAGATGCCGCATTCCGGAAGAAACTTGCTGATATTGCCATACCCCGCTATAAAGAATGGATGAAGAAAGCGCCTGCGCAGATGAAGGAAATGAAGGATGCTATTGACGCACAGGTCAGCGACCCTGTTTATTATTCGGCTCCGGTCGTAGTTTTTGTTATAGGATGGGGAATGACTTCCGATTATGACACTTCAATGGTCTGTCAGAATATTATGCTTGCAGCCCGTTCTTTTGGAATAGGCAGCTGTTGGGTTTATTTCGGACAATTGGCCCTGGATGACGCGGAAATAAGAAAAGCCCTTGAGTTGAAAAAAGAGGAAAAGGTTTACGGGCCGATACTTTTGGGTTATCCAAAAGGCAATTTTCCCGAGCCGCCGGATAAGAAATCTCCTACAGTAAAATGGATTTAATGTGGAGGATTTGCAATGAAAAACAATTATAAAGATGTGAAGGGATTTATCAAGCAGAATTTCAGACATTTTAATTCAGCTGTGCTTGTTGAAGCCTCCGAGGCATACGTTCAACATATAAAAAATGGCGGAAAAATGATGATAACTTTAGCCGGAGCCATGAGTACCGCTGAACTGGGACTTACTCTGGCAGAAATGATAAGAAAAGGCAAAGTGCATGCCATAACCTGCACGGGCGCAAATCTGGAAGAGGATTTGTTCAACCTTGTTGCCCATAAGCATTATGTACGAGTAGATTATAGAAATTTATCTCCTCAAGACGAAGCCGCTCTTCTGAAAAAGAAACTAAACAGGGTAACGGACACATGCATCCCTGAAGAAACAGCAATGAGAAGACTTGAAAAATTAACGCTTAAATTCTGGCAGAAAGCTGAACAAGAGGGAAAAAGATATTTCCCTCACGAATTTATGTATCAGCTGATAAAAAGCGGAGAGCCTGAAAAATATTACCAGATAGATATAAGAGATTCATGGGTTGCGGCGGCATGCGATAAAAACATTCCCATATTCGTGCCGGGTTGGGAAGATTCAACCATGGGAAATATGTTTGTCGCACAGGTCCGAAAAGGTAATCTTAAAAGTTTCTCAACGGTTAAATCCGGACTTGAAACTATGGATTTGCTTATTGACTGGTACCTTAAAAATGCAAAAAAACACAGCATCGGATTCTTTCAGATAGGCGGCGGGATTGCGGGAGATTTTTCTATCTGCACAGTTCCTCTTATAAGGCAGGACCTCGGTAATAAATCCTGCAGGTTATGGGGTTATTTCTGCCAGATATCCGACAGTACAACATCCTACGGTTCTTACAGCGGAGCGGTGCCTAACGAAAAAATTACATGGGAAAAACTCGGAATTGATACGCCAAAATTTGTGATTGAAAGCGATGCAACTATAGTCGCTCCTCTTATGTTCGCCTATATCATGGCTTAATTTATAACTTTGCAATCAGAGATTATTTTTGAATTTTTTTATTTCCGGAAAACCATCGGGATTTTCAGTATCTTTAATCTGCTGGTACAATGCCTTTTCCTGCCTTGATAACCTTTCGGGCACTACAACCCTTATCTTTACCAGCTGGTCTCCCTTCCCGTAACCGGCTATCCTCGGCATCCCCTGATTCCTCAACCTCAATATGCTTCCGGTCTGCGTGCCGGGTGGTATGCGCATCTTCACTTTTCCCGTGAGGGTGGGAACGTCAATTTCTTCTCCGAGTATCGCCTGCGTGCTCGTAACCGGAACCTCGCATAAAATATCTGCGTTTCTTCTTTCAAAAAATCTATCCTCTTCAATAAATATCGTTATATAGAGGTCTCCCCTTGCCCCACCGTAAACGCCTGCATCGCCCTGCCCTTTCAGTCTCAAACTGCTTCCGTGTTCAATGCCGGGGGGCACTTTTACGGCTATTCTGTGCATGTTTGTCCTTACCCTGCCGGTTCCCCTGCAATTTGAGCAGGGATCGGAAATAATACGGCCTTCACCTTTACAGGAAGGACAGGTTTGCGCAAGGGAGAAAAAACCCTGGTTCTTTACAACCTGCCCCCTGCCTTTACAGGCAGTGCAGACAGCCCTTTCGCTTTTCCCCGTTTTACTTCCGGTACCTTTGCAGGCTGGACATTCGTCATACCTTGAAATATTAATATGTTTCTCGGTTCCCGCAGCCGCCTCTTTTAAAGATACCGACATCCTGTATTCAAGGTCGGAACCTCTGGTATTCCTGCCCGCCGCCGAAGATCTTCCGCCGTAACCCGCTTTTCCGAAATCAGAGAAGAAATTTTCAAATATATCTCCGAAAATATCGGAAAAATCCATCTGCACCCTTGAAAAATCCTGTCTCCAATCAAAGCCCTGCGGACCAAACCCGGCATGCCCGTACTGGTCATAAATCTTCCTTTTTTCCGGGTCGCTTAGAACTTCATACGCCTCGGTTATCTCTTTGAATTTCTCCTCCGCATCCTTACTGCCCGGATTTCTGTCGGGATGGTGCTGTAAAGCAAGCTGTCTGTATGCCTTTTTCAGCACATCAGTGGATGCATCCTTCGCAACTCCGAGAACCTCGTAATAATCTTTTTTTTCCGCCATTTTACCCCTGAATATTTATCAGCGTA
>CAZAMK010000179.1:0-2876 GCA_964486345.1 uncultured bacterium | reverse complement strand
AGAAGCAAAAGAGAGGGGAAGGCAGTATCAATCGGAATCAATATTAATATGCTGCTTGCAGGCAGGACATTCTATTGATGCAATGTGTATTACTTCATAGTCAGCATATATTTTAACGCGGAAGTTTGTCCTGCAATAAGGGCATCTATATTCTTCAATTTGTATTTTTTCATCCTCTTCCGTTTTTTCTTTTCTATGAACAACATCAAAATGGATGATTGCGCCGCAGTGCGGGCAAACTCCCGACAGGAAGTTCTCCTCGCTTAAGAAAACGGAGCATTCCGGACATTTGTATTTTATCGTCTTTTTTTTATGGAGAGGTTTTTCTTCGGAAGAAAGAGTTGCTCTGAAAATATTTTCAGGGCGGATGATTTTTTTACAGTAACGGCATGTTCCCATGACAACAATTTCTTCGCTAAGTTCTCTGTTGCAGTGGGGGCACTGGTATTTCATGTCTCTTTCCTGCCGGCAAATTTTGCGGTAATCGCTCTGAACCCAATCCGATGCCTTTTTTATTTATATTTTACCCGCATTTTCAAAAACGGTAATGCTTTTAGTTAATTCAGAACAAAGATTGAATAGTTCAGAAAAGATGCAAAGGTTACCCACAACAGATACGGAGCAAGAAGATATGATGACAGTGCGGAAATCTTCTTGAAGAGTGCAATGGTGAAGATTATTGCTGTCCACAGGAGGATTATTTCAATGAAAGCCAGAAAGGGATTTTTTAATTTGAAAAAGAGTAAAGACCAAAGAATGTTAAGGAAGAGTTGTATTGAGAACATAGAGAAAGCCGTTTTTTCCCCGTGCTCGGACTTTTTGTCTACCCAAACAAAAAAGAGGGAGAGTCCCATCAGCAGGTATAATAAAGTCCACACCGGAGCGAATATCCATGATGGAGGACTAAAAGGCGGCTTGTTAAGAGTCCGGTACCAGCTGCCAACGGACGAAGAAGTGAAAACGGAGCCGATAGCTCCGGCCGACAGACAGATAATAATTGATGCAAACAGTTTAAAAAACTTTACATGTTGCATTTTATTTAAAAACTTCCTTTAGAAGTGCGGTTACCCGGGCGGACGGATTTTTACGGATATTCTTTTCTTCATCCGCCAGAACGTGGAAAAGTCCGTCAAGCGCCTTTGCCGTAACGTATTCTTTTATATCAACAACGGGAAGTGCGGAGGCAAAAGGCATTCTGCTTAATGAATCCGCTACCGATTTGTATTTCGCCGTCACACCGTAGTTGTCAAGCTCTCTATCTATAACAGGGGTGAAGGCAGTCAGCATGTCTCCATAGGTTTTTGACTTAAAGAAATCGGTTATTGCCGTATCTCCGCCGGCAAGGAGTTTGCGCGCATCGTCAAAGGTCATCCTTTTTATGGCGTCGGTAAAAATCACGCGGGCAAGAGGTGCGGCTTTCTCCGCAGCTCTGTTCATGCTCAATATAAACGAGTCAACGTACTGTCCGGCTCCCAGCATGCGGAGGTTTTCCTCAAACCCTGCGATATTTTCAGGCAACAATATTTTGATCGCCCTATTGGCGAAATACCCGTCTATTTTACCAGTGAGTTTCACTGTGTTTTCCGTGCCGACGGAAAGCGCTTCTTTCAATCCTGCTATGATATTGTCCTCGGAGAGGGATGTTTCCTTGGATATGATGCCGAGCCGTCTCAACAAGGTGTCCCAAAAACCGGCTTCAGCCTTTAAAGCGGAAAACAACAAAAGAACGGAAAAAAGTGTTACAGCCAGATTCCGGTACATTGGCGCCTCCTCAAAAACCTATAAAACGGGATTCCATATCCCTTGATATGATATACAGTTTTATATCCTGCCCCCGCGCCAGAGCGGTTCTCCTGAAATCCAGTATTACCCGCACGCTCTTTCTCTCCCATACAACCGTGTGGCCGGTGGACGTTCTTATCACATTGGTTATACTACCCAGCCATGAGATAAGCGCTTTTTCCAGTTCATCGCGGTTGACGCTTCCCATCGCTTCTATCACAATACCGAAAAAACGCTCTTTCCAGAACAAATAGATTATTTCGTCTGCGACGGCATATCCGATTTTCAAATTCTCTTTTTCATTCACGTACCCTTCTCCCTTCCATTCTTTCAAGAAATAGAGTACGTGCTGTTTTGAGGTGTCGGAAAAAACGTCACCGTATCTGGCAAAATCCATGACGCCGATGCTCTTAAGCCCCTGCGTGTCAGATATTCTCTGTCCCCAAGCTATGCTTCTGAAATTCTGCGGGTCCGGATGAAATAATTCCTCAACGGGCGTTCTGCTTTGGGAAAAAACGTAATCCGCGCATAGTATGAAAGCGACGACTGTTACGATTATTTTTTTCATATTTCTCCCTTTCATGCGGAATGCAAGCGCCTTGTGTGTTGCAAAAGCGTTCAGCAGGCATTAAAATATTAGCATAAAGGGAGAAATATATGCAATGCGGATAGGGGCGCACATCTGGATAGGGGAGGGGCTTGAAAAAACCGTTGAGACTGCGGCGTTGCTCGGATGCGGCTGTTTCCAGATGTTTCTGCAGAACCCTCGTTCGTGGAGCAGGAGAAAACGTCCGGATGAAGAAATTTACGCTTTCAGAAAGAGCATAAAAAAGAGCAATATGAAGCCTGTTGTTGTCCATATGCCGTATATTCTCAACCTCGCTTCACCGGACAAGAAAATAGCAGGTATGTCGCATGCGCTTTTTGAAAAGGAGATGATTGAGGCGGAGAGCATAGGCGCCGATTATTATGTCGTACATCCCGGGAGCCATAGAGGCGCGGGAATTGAGGTTGGGATAAAAAACCTCGCCGCAAGCCTGCATCCCTTTACAGGTTCTTCTCCGAAGATACTTCTTGAGAATACCGCAGGGCAG
>CAZAMK010000178.1:0-2896 GCA_964486345.1 uncultured bacterium | reverse complement strand
CCGCACAGATAGCGCAGGACATACGGGCAAAAATCACCGGAGGCAGGCTGGCCGCTGACGGGAAGCTTCCTTCGGAAGAACGCCTCGCTAAAGATTACGGCGTAAGCCGCATGACGGCAAGGCAGTCCCTTGTTGAGCTTGCCGCGCAGGGGCTTATCCACCGCATCCCCGGAAAGGGAACGTTTGTATGCGGAAAGGATTCTGCCGGAGAAAACCGTAAAACTCTAACAGCAAATCTTGTCATGCTTGTCGTCCCCAACCTGCGTAATTCTTTCTATTACCAGATTATTGCCGGCGCGGAACAATTTCTTGCCGCCAACGGGTACAGCGTGATTCTGCGCTCTTCAAATGACAATCCGCTTAAAGAGCGGGAGATACTGCAAAAATTGCATGGGATGCCAGTAATTCTAATATCCGGCCGCTCCACTAAAGACAACCTCGGCCTTCTCAAAAAACTCGTAACTGAAATTTATCTTGCCGTGGTGGACGTAAGCATCCACGGACTTAAGGCGGATACCGTTATTTCCGACGACAGAAAAGGCGGATTCCTTGCAGTTGAACACCTCATAGAGCTCGGGCATACGAATATCCTTCACCTGGCAGGGCCGGAAGAAGATTCCAGTGCAGACAGAAGAAGGGAGGGATACGCCGACGCGCTTGAAAAATACGGAATAAAATACAATCACGCATATGTACGTTTTACGGATTGGCGCATGGAAGAAGGATACTACGAGACGAAAAAATTCTTTCTGAACCCTGCTTTTAGGGAAAAAGTTACGGCTGTATTTGCCTGCAACGACGAGGTAGCGGCAGGCGCGTACAAAGCCCTTAAGGAATTGAAAATAACAGTCCCCGACGAAGTTGCTCTTGCAGGCTACGGAAATATGGACACAGGCAAATTTATAGACGTGCCCCTGACAACCGTAAATCAGTCGGCTGAAGAGATGGGTAAGAACGCGGGCAGGCTGATTTTGAACAGGATGACAGGGAAAAATAAACAGGATACCGCAGAAGAGATGCTGGTTCCTACAAAACTGGTTATCAGAAATTCCTGCGGCATAAAGACAGCTGTATAAAACGCGGAGAGAAAAAAATGAAAGCGGCAGTCACTGAAGGCAAGGGGGATGTAAAGATAGTTGAGGTGCCAATTCCGGAGCCGGGCCCATACCAGTGCCTGTGCAAAACGCTCGCATGCGCAACCTGTTCGGGAACGGATATGAAGATAATACACGGCAAACTGCCGTGGAAAGAGGAGTATCCGGCAATATTCGGACACGAAAGCGTAGGGACGGTACTTAAAACGGGCGATAAGGTGCGGTATATCAAAAAAGGGGAGACTTATCTAAGGCCTACAGCCGTTTATCCAGGACAGAAATTCGGGGATTTTTACTCAATCTGGGGAGGTTTCTCGGAATACGGACTGATTACGGATTTGAAGGCGCTTCTTGAAGATAATCCTGGAACGGAGCCGGGCTATATGCAGTACCAGATGAACATCCCCTCTGACGTAAAAATCTCGCCGGCAGAAGCAATTATGCTGATTACCCTCAAAGAAACCGCCGGTTTTGTTGCGGACATGAAAATTTCGCTCAATAAAAGCGTCGCGGTTTTGGGCGCAGGCCCTGTGGCAATGTCCATGTGCCTTTTTGCAAAATTTTTCGGAGCGTTCCCGCTTATTGCAGTTGCAAGGAGAGATGAACCGCTGGAAAACATACGCCGCTTCGGAGTGAACTTCACCGTGAACAACAGCAAAGAGAATTTGGTTGAAAAAATCCGTGAAATTACAGGCGGCAAAGGAGTTGATTTTATCATTGATACCGCCGGCGATGAAAAACTTTTTGGCGAGGCATACAACATGCTTGCCGGAAACGGGAAAATTGCTCCATACGCCACCTTCACAAAAGATGATGCGCTGAAGAATCTGGACGAGATGAAAATATTGAGGGCAAACACCGGCGAAGTGCCGGCGCATAACTATCTGTTGGACTTGGTGCAGATGAATAAGGTAAACCTTAAGGATTTTTATTCGCATACAATGCCTTTTTCCGATATTGAAAAAGGGTTTGAGATGTTGAAAAAGAGAGAGGCGTTCAAGATAGTCTTTGAAATGTAGAAAAACAGGCTGATGAATAAAGCCAGTCCGAGCACGACGCTCCAGGACAGACAAAACTAAGTATTTGAGGAAAGGGGAAGTCCCATATAAAACATAAACGCGGGACACTCCGTTCCCTTCCAACCTCTAAAGGGTTGGCTTTCCCTCTTTCCCAAATACAAGTTTTGGGACTGTCCTTCCGCTCATTGTGCTTCGAACTGCTTTATTCATCGCAAGGAAGAAGGAGGAGGGAGAAAACAATGAAGACGAAGGCGGTTGTTTTTCCACAGGCGGACAAGTTTGAGATGAGAGAATTGACGCTGGAGGAACCCGGACCCGGGGATATATGCGTGCGGACACTTGTAACCGCCATTTCGCCCGGCACGGAAAGGTGGATATTGAAGGGAAAGCACATAGGAACGCAGTTTCCCTGCATCCCCGGATACCACAGAATAGGCATCGTAGAAAAGTGCGGGAAGGATGTGAAGCTTTTCAATCCGGGAGACGTTGTATACGGAAGCGGCAACAGGTGGAAAGATAAAATCATTTCCATGTGGGGCGCCCACTGCGGATATTCCGTAAGCAGTCCGGAGGGCTATAATTTTATCTCTTCAACTATGCCGGATAAAGCCGAATTGGAAAATACTGTTTTTACTTTTGTCGCGGGCGTGGGATACAGGGGCATCCGATTCCTTGAGGTAAAAGCGGGGGAAAAGATGCTGATAATAGGCGCTGGTTTCATAGGGTTGTGCGCCGCGCAGCTGGCCGCCGTAAAACAGGCCGTGCCGGTTTTTATGGACAACA
>CAZAMK010000177.1:0-2922 GCA_964486345.1 uncultured bacterium | reverse complement strand
CCCAACCGGGCGGTCTTCTTCATCCCGATTCTTTGTATCGGGACGCTCCTCAAACAGACGCCCGCTTCAGAAACCACCCGGCAGGATACTGGCAGAGATTCTGTTCTCATGTCGGAATTTTATAAAAAGATACGAGATTTGCTGTATGCTTTTTTCTGGTAGAAAATTTTCTTATAAAAACAATTACCGAGAGGGATGAAGTCAAACGGATTTTGGAAAAATTGACGCCCGTGACCGTCCATTTTGGACGGGCGCAGATTGAGGCCGGCGCAGACTGCCTGCTTCTCGGAGACCATGCCACACGGGATCTCTGCAGTCCAGCTTCCTATAAAGAATTTTTGATGGATTTGCATGCTCAACTGGCTGATGCTATAAAAGCGCCTTTAATATTGCATATATGCGGAAATACTTCCGACCGTATCAAGTTTATCGCCCGTACAGGCCTTCCTCGTTTTCACTGGGATACCAAGACTGGCTCATCGCAGGAAATCAGGGAATTGGCGGGCGAAAAGCTCTCGTTGATGGGAGGAGGCAACCCGAGATTGCTTAACGGCACACCTGATGAGATAGCGGAGATGGCTCTTTCTGCGGCATGTGCCGATATAGATATAATAGGCCCCGAGTGCGCCATTCCCCTGACAACGCCGCTTGCCAACCTTAAGGCAATAACTTCTATCGGCAGGAAAAAAAGAATAAGAAGGAAAACTTAGAGGGTTCGTGCAAATTCTCTGATAATCTCCAGCCTGTCAATATCGGCGTCTGGCAGGACATTGTCTGAAACTTCCAGAATTAAAGGTTCGCCCCGTCTGTAATTTTTTTTAAATTCTGTAAGGAAGTTTTTGAATTGAATGTCGGAAAAAGATGATTTGAAAAGAATGGTTGAAGGTATTCCTCCGCAAATTACCTGTTCCGGACGCAGACTGTCTCTTGTTTCTCTGTAGGTGTTTTTTACCATGGGAGCTGTACTTACAGCATGGAGAATGTCTATGCCGCTCTGTCTGTATAACTCCAGCAATTGATTGTTTTCACCGTCGCAGTGGGAAATAATCAATCCGCCTTTTCCATGGATAATTTCACACACCTGATTCCGGAAAGGAAGGATATGTTCTCTGAAAAAAGGGGGAAAAGTAAGCATGCTGTCATAGTTTCCTCCCCAGACTACTATTGGTCTTTCTGCGCATTGCAGGACAGCTTCCGCAATATCCAACAGGAATTTTTCGAGCACATTGCATAATGCCAGAAGTTTTTTAAGATTAAGCTTATATTCCATATAGAAGAAAGAAGGGTCCATTAAATCTCTTAGAATAGCCATGCATGGGACTTGCCGCCAGATAGCCGTAAATAGGAGGAAATCCTTCATTTCCGACGGCCTCCAGTGACATGCGGTAATTTTCCGGTTTGGAGAGAACCTTGATGGAAGCAAAGATATCTATGATTTTGTTATAATCATCCTCGGATTTTAAAAGATGTTCTTTTACAGGCGGTAAAGTTGAACCCTGTTTTTTTAAAGTCTCGTCCATCAGGAAACTGCCGGTTAAATTACCGTTGGGAAGCTCGTATTTAACCTGTATCAAACCGTTATCATTTTTTACAATCGTTTTAAAGGAGGTGTCCAAAATGGCTTCATACGGAATATCTTTGGAGGAAAAAATGCCTAATAATCTGTTTTGAAGAGAATTAATGTTGTAGTTATCACTGAAATCAGGAAGGATTTTATTGTAAGTAAAATCCAGCTTTTTAACAATCTGTTTTAAGCTTAGACCCTTAAATCTTTCCGGCAGGGTCCCTTTATAAGAATTGCTGTAGTACCATATATCCATTCTCGGAGCAAACGGAACGCCTTCCTGCATATCGCCCCTTAATGCTTTCAAAAAAATCTTTTTTTTATTTTCCATTTCCTTCCCTTTTTGCAAAGACTCTCCTTATTTTACTATACTCTCGGTTTCTATCAAATCAGGGTGGTCTCGGCCATTGCTTTTATTCCGCTGATATTTCTCGGATTTTGGACATCTTTCCTTCTGGTGTAAAATATACCGATGCTTGCCAAAATCAACTCGTTGACCATCTGGGGGATTGAAGGATATTCTGTGGAAGTTGAAGTTGATATAAGTTACGGTATGCCTGCCGTTTCAGTTGTGGGTTTGCCGGACCAGGCGGTCAAGGAGAGCAGGGACAGGATTAAGCCTGCTATAAAGAACTCCGGTTTTGATTTTCCCTCAAACAATAAAATCGTAATAAATCTCGCACCGGCAGATGAGAAAAAAGAAGGTTCCTACTTTGACCTGCCTATTGCCGTAGGCATCATTGCCGCACAGGGGTTGGTTCCGGTTGACCGCCTTGCGGAATTTTCTTTTGTAGGAGAACTTGCTTTAGACGGGACATTAAGGCCGGTTAAAGGGATACTGCCGATTGCAATAAAACTCTCGGAACTGAAGGGGCATAAAAAACTTATCCTTCCTGCCGAAAATGCTCTTGAAGCGTCAATTATCAAAGGCATAGAAGTTTATCCGGTGAAAAATTTAAGGGAGTGTATAGGTTTTCTTACCGGCAAAAAAGAGATTGAGCCGGTTGTATGCGACGTTGAATCTCTTTTTGAATCCAAAAGGAAATACAGCCTGGATTTCAAGGACGTAAAAGGGCAGGCGTATGCGAAAAGGGCGACAGAGGTGGCAGTTGCAGGTTCTCATAACATCATAATGGTCGGTTCTCCTGGCGCCGGCAAGACAATGCTCGCCTCAAGGATTCCGTCAATTCTGCCGGCACTTACTCTGCCAGAGGCGCTTGAGATAACAAGGGTGCACTCTGTCGCAGGGATTCTTGTAAAAGAAGGGCTTATTACCGAGCGTCCGTTCAGGGCGCCGCACCATACCATATCTGATATTGCCCTCATAGGCGGGGGGAATATCCCCAAACCTGGCGAGG
>CAZAMK010000176.1:0-2924 GCA_964486345.1 uncultured bacterium | reverse complement strand
GTATTTCTGTACATCCTCCAAAGAAGGGCGAGAGTATCTTGAAGAATCGGCATATTACCTGTTCTCTTCCGTTCAGGGCCTCGGTGGTCTCATAGACATCAATCTTGGAGAAAGGCCGACACACTGTTATTCGGGACAGGAGAGTTTTTTCAACAATAACTGTCCCAGATGCTCAAAAAGAAAACCGTGGGAGGTTTTTAACGATACGACATCCGCAATAGCCGCGGGCATGCACAGGGCAAACCCGGAAGCGGAAATGATTTCGTGGCTTTATGCACCGGTTATCGTCGGGAAAGACAAAGCGTCTTCAGCAAGGATTGAAGGAGCCATCAGGGAGATAGCCGCACACATGCCGGATGACGTAATATTTCAATGTAATTTTGAATCCAACGGAAAAGCGATACAGGCAGGGAGAGAACGTATTTTGCTTGACTACTGGCTTGCATGGCCGGGTCCGAGCAAGCTTTTTAAGGATTGTGCAAAAAGCGCCGTAAAAAAAGGAACCCGCATTTCGGCAAAAATACAGGTTGGCTGTTCCCATGAAGTTGCAACCATACCTTTTGTCCCTGTGCCCGGCAATCTATACAAAAAATACAGCGCTATGCGGAGCATGAAGGTCAGTTCCGTTATGCAGTGCTGGTATTTTGGTAATTATCCGGGGCTGATGAATAAGGCTGCCGGCGAGCTTTCTTTTCTCCCGTTTTCTGAAAATGAGGATGATTTTCTTTTAAAGCTTGCGGGGACAGACTGGGGCAAGGATGCTGAAAAAGTGGTGAGTGCATGGAAATGGTTCCAAAAGGGATATTCTAATTTTCCTTTCAACTTGAGTTTTACATGGTACGGACCTGTGCATAACTCGGTTGTGTGGCCGCTTTACCTGAAACCCGTTGATGCCCCGATATCGCCAAGCTGGAAGTTTACTTTTCCGCAGGAAAGCGGGGACAGGATAGGAGAATGCATCTGTTACGACCATACCCTTAGGGAAACACTTGCGTTGCTTAGGAAAATGCATGAAAACTGGAATAGGGGGGTAAAGATTCTTGAAAGGATTGAGTCGGGATATAAAAACAATGCCGAAAGGATGCGCGATATCAATCTGGCAAGGGCATTAAACATTCAAATAAGAAGCGCCTATAATGTTTTTTCTTTTTATGCTTTGAGAGAAGAACTGCCGTATGCGGCTTCCGAAGCACAGAAGAATAAACTGAAAATTATGAATGGCATTGTTAAAGCAGAGATAGAAAACTCCCTGTTACTGAAAGAGTTATGCATGGCTGACCCCAGGCTGGGTTTCCACTCGGAGGCAGAGGGATACAAATATTTTCCGGCAAAACTGAAATGGCGGGCGGGACTACTGAAAAACCTTATCCATGAAGATTTCCCTGAAATTGAGAAAAAGATTGATGTTGGAGAAAAACTCTTTCCCGAATATACGGGGGAAGCTCCGGAAGGAAAAAAATATACTGCAGCCGGAGATAGAAACAGCAGTCCGTGGGAAATGCTTGACGATGGACGGACGAAGTGGAAAGCCTGGCATGGCAGGGATAATATTTTCTTTGAAATCCAATGCAAAGACGGCGACGGTCAGATAACGCTTAAAATTGAACCGTGCCGTCTGTGGCCTGCGCAGACTTTCAAGGTATCGGAGAAAGGAGAAATAACCCATAATAACTTCAAGATTATAGGGGACAAACGCTGGAAAGCAAGAATAATACGTGAGAAAGGGCTGAAGACAATCTTCATCACGATTCCCTTTGTGATGTTTGAAGGTTATTATTCAGCCGGAAGGCCGATGAGAATAAATATTTTTCATAACATGGGCGCATGGGTTAAATTGCATTCGTTTGAGCCCAGGTTGAGGTTTGAAACGGATAATCCTGCCGATTTGGGATGGCTTTTTTTTGGATGATATAATTTTCATGTGACCCGTTTATTGACAAACATAGAAAGTGGAATAATGTTACTGTTGACAAAAAAAAAGGAATATTTACACCGGTAAGGGAAAAAGGATTCATAATGATTAAAAAGATTTTTCTGATACACCATACCCATACTGATATAGGTTATACTGATTCGCAGGGGAAAATTCTATGCGACCACATTGAATTTTTTGATAAGGTGCTTGAATACTGCAAAAAAACAGAAGATTATCCGCAAAACGCACAATTCAGATGGACATGCGAGAATCTCTGGATGGTGCAACACTATTTTGAAAACAGGCCTAAAAAAATAAAAGAGTTTATAAAATTGGTTAAAAAAGGGAGAATTGAGGTTACTGGATTTTACTTTAACCTGACCGAATTGTATTCCCTTGAAATGTTGATAAGAAGTCTGTATTTTCTCAGGGAACTAAAGGAAAAATACGGAATATATGTGGTCTCCGCGATGAATTGCGATATCAACGGACTTTCGTGGAGACTGCCGCAGATTTTAAATAAGGTTGGCATTAAATACCTCCTTATGGCTACGGATGAAATACGAAGCTTCGCCCCGGGAGTTGAAAGACCGTTCTGGTGGGCAGGAAATGACGACGGTAAAGTTCTGGTATGGAATGCCGGCAGGAAATATTGGTATGCCGAAGGGGTGGTTCTTGGATTTGGAGAATCCTATAAAAAAGTGCAGAAGCATCTTCCTTCGTATCTGGAAGACATAGAAAAAAACTATCCTTATGATACATTATGCCTGCAGATGGCCATGGATAACCAGCCGCCTATTTTAAAGGTATGCGATATAGTCAGAGAGTGGAATGAAAAAGAAAGGGTTCCTGAGATAATAGTAGCAACACCGCAGCAGTTTTTTCAGCATATGGAGAAAAGCAGTTTTTCCGGACAGTTTCCTGAGTATAAACTTGCATGGCCTGACTGGTGGGCTGACGGAAATGCTTCCTGTGCTATAGAAACTGCCATATGCATA
This sequence comes from uncultured bacterium, assembly GCA_964486345.1. Classification (GTDB taxonomy): domain Bacteria; phylum Ratteibacteria; class UBA8468; order B48-G9; family JAFGKM01; genus JAFGKM01. The sequence goes on along the minus strand of CAZAMK010000176.1, from coordinate 11 downwards.
AATACAGGCAG
>CAZAMK010000175.1:0-2943 GCA_964486345.1 uncultured bacterium | reverse complement strand
AGGGTCGTGAGGTCAGGACAGATGTGGGAGCGCCGCACCGAATTGTAGCTGTTATACGCCTGAAGGAAGTAAAGCAGGATAAATTTTCTAAGCGAGGGCAGGTCTTTCCACATCTTTTCCAGGCGGAGCGTATAGGAGGAATAGTGGTAGTCATCCATAAACTTCGGGTTATTCCACCACTCTGCAGTTCCGTATTCATCTCCCTTGTCATGTCCGGGGCCGTGTCCCCATAAGCCGCCTGCGTAGCCCATACGTTTCATGTCGGGATATTTGTAATAGGTGAAGTCCTGGGTAGCGGGAAGATAACTGTATACCGGCACGTCCGGCTTCATCCTGTAAAGGTCGGGGAAAAGAGCGTGGTAAACAGCTATCGCGTCAAGCACGCCGAAGTCAGAAGCACCCTTTACGATATAAAATTCATAAGTGAATGATTCCCCCGGCGACAGTGCAATTTTCGTTCCCTGGCGCAGAACGCCGCTTTTGCCTGCGGGAATCCATTCGCTGACTATGTCGTTTATGTCTATATGCGGGTCAATGCCCACGCCTATGAAACGCCTGTCCCCTGCCGCGGCAACAAACGGCAGTGTCAGGAAGTACTCCTGGCGGTGCCGCGGTATGTGAATTGCCCGGCGCGGTTCGCACCCGTCAAAAAACTCATCAATCTTCATTGCCGGGACAGGTATGCTCATCAGCGGTTCCAGCCATGCCTCTGTTTTACCGCCGTTTTTAAGCGTCACTTTCCAGACAAGCGTTCCGTTATCAACGCTCAAATCATTATTTGCGCTTATTGAATCCTCAAAGACCTGTTCAAACCGCAGATGTTTTCGGTCTACTTTCCATTTGCGCAGTGAGCGCGGCGCAAGCGGACGTCTTTCAAGTCCGCTGTAAAGCAGAAGACCGTTTGCCGACGGTACGCATGCCTGCCCGTCAATGCTGAAATCAACCATCTGTCCGTTTGACCTTGCGAATGCCATTTCAAAACCGGGAAATTTCATCCTTGCCGTCCGAACTTTTGACGGACGTTCAAACAGGCAAGGCACCGCCGCAGACAGCGGTTTTGTGTCGTAACGTACAACTGACGGGTTGCCCGTGAAAGCGTAAGCCGGGCGCTTACCGTCCCGCCATCCCGGCTCAAAATCAACCGTATAACGGACCGTATTGGAAATGCGCAGCTCGTCAATTATGCAGTCAAACATACTCAAGTAACGCACAGGATTGTCAATCAGCACCAGCCCTAACTGTCCGTTCATGTCAAATGCGGCTAACGGCCGTCCGTCAATCCATATGGCCGTTTCTCCCTGCGACCATGTGAGAGCGAAATGGTGCCAGTCATCCGGGTTTAGGGAACGGCTGAATCCGTCAATTTTGGCGAAAGCAATATTGCCGGAAAAACAATTCCCGGCAAGCGTCGGCAGAACATAACGCATTGAGGTAGTATTAAGGGTTATGCCGAAACCGATATACAAATCTTTGTTTTGCGGATGTTTTACGGACCTACCTGCTTCAGCGTTGAGAAAGTTGTTGCTCCCGTGAAATTTAGGGGCTTTCGGGTCGGGAAGCTTGAACCAGCATTCAAAGGTGCCCTGTGCCGGGTCAACGTTCCCGCGGGCATGAAATCCCCAGCCGCTGTAGTATGGAGTGAAATTTGTACAGCGGGTCAGAAAATCTTTTTCCATCTCGTAGACACACAGGTCTATCCCGCTTCCGTAGTAGCCTTCTGTCATTCGCGCGCCTGTCCCGGCGAAACTGCTGACGCCCATGGCATAATCCGCTTCTTCCATGTTTTCAAAATGGGCAAGGAAAAGCGTGTATTCGTCCGGTTCAAACTCCCGGGGCCCTGCCGACACGGGCATCAGTGCAGGCATCACCACCGCCATAACCGCAATGAATGCAAAAATCATCCTGTGTTTACACCATGCATTTGTCCGATTTTTCCCACTAAAGAATTTAGTCACCATATCCTCCTTATCGTTCATAGCGCCATCCGATATATTAAGTTGTTATTGGCAGAAGTGCAGAAAATATCCTGACGGCTGCAGTGTAAACGCAGGCATCTGTATTTTTAAGCAATACCGGAATATTTTTCCATTGCAGTCATCACTGCTTCAACGTTTTCCAATGGAATTCCGGGATAAAGCCCGTATCCCATACCGAATCCGCCTTCGGGAGAAGCAAGTTTTGCCACTGCTTCGCGGATGTGGCTGTCTATATCGCCCGGCGTACCAAACCTTGTAATGTTCTGTCGGTCAATGTCAAGCATAATTGCCACCCGTCCCTTCATCAGTTTTGCAATGTTGTCAATTCCGTTTACAATATCCTGCGGATTTAGAACGTTTATCCCCGTTTCTATAAGGTCATCAACAATATCAAGGAGATATCCGTCGCTGTGAAGATATACAACCGCTCCCTTGCGCGAGGCCTCGGAGAAAAGGCGCTTGTACACCGGTTTGACATACTTGCGGAAAAGGGCAGGAGAGATAATAGAGCTGGTCTGCGTCCCGAGGTCCTCTCCGAAAGAAACTATTTCCGCACCCATGTTTACAAAGCGGCTGACTACGGATTTATTAAACTCTTCCACCATGTCAATCAGTTTCAACAATTCAGGCGGTTCATCAAGCAGGTCTATCATCAGATTCTGAAAACCGCGAAGGTCGGCAAGACGGAGCAGAAAAAATCCGTGCGGCAGCCCCCCTCCTTTCAGCGCGTTTTCATTTTCCGGCTTTTTCCATGACTCTTCAATTTCTTTCCAGTCAAGCGGAAACGCTCCGTTAGTAGCTTCCGGGTCGGGAGATTTGAAACCTTTAAAAGCAGACCAGTCCGAAAGCGGATGGAAGGTGGTTATGCCCATAATTCCATCTTCACTCGTCTCCCAGCGGCAGCCCCACGGGTCGGTGTATGGTTCATCCGCCCGCGACCATAAAGGATTTTTAATGTCTCTAATGG
>CAZAMK010000174.1:0-2957 GCA_964486345.1 uncultured bacterium | reverse complement strand
CGACTCCTCCTGCATCTATTACGATTATATCTCCCTCGCGGGCGATATCTATCGCCTCAACGGGCTTTGCCCAGTCACCAGGGTACGTTCTTACCGTTACCGCAGGACCGGCTATCTTTAAATCAGCTTGGAAAATAGGAACTATCTCCCTCATCCATCCCTGCCGGTGCATGGCGTCGGATATATTTGACGTGGAAACCTGCAACAGCGTTTTCTTAACGTTATCCAGAGAAGTCCGTTTGTAAAGACCGGTCTTTACCGCTCTCTTTTCCCTCACGGCTTTCTGTATGGCTCTGACAGATTCTTTTACATTTGCGGATTTTGTTATCGCCCCACCTATGATAAGTATGGATGCGCCGGCTTTAAGCGCTGAAATAACATTCTCGGAATTCAACCCCCCTGCAATGGCAACAGGGATATTTACGGCAGAGGATATTTCCTTCAGCAGACCGAAAGAGATATCTCCCGTCATCTGCCTGTCTATGGGGATATGCACGCCTATATAGTGCACCCCTGTCTTTTCAACTTCCTTTGCCCGGCAGACGGTGGCCGCCCCTTCCATCAGGTCAGCCATCACTTCACCGCCGTAGTTTTTTGAAGCCTCCACTGCCTCTTTTATCGTCTGGTCGGAAGCATTTCCCAGAACCACCACGACATCGGCGCCCGCCTTGAAAGCCATCTCCGCTTCCATCCTTCCGGTATCCATTATCTTCATGTCCGCAATGATTTTTTTTCCGGGAAATTCCTTTCTCAAAATACGCAGGGCGTTGAGCCCTTCGGACTTCAACAGGGGAGTGCCCGCTTCCACCCAGTCAATGCCCGCTGAAACAGCCTCGCGGGAGACCTTAAGAGCTCTCCTGATTTCGGTAAAATCAAGAGCGAGCTGTATTGCGGGAAACTCTTTTGTCATGATTTATCTCCGTTCTTCATACTTCCGGCACGCTGTTTTTTATCAAGCGCCGTCTTGCGCCGGCATTTGACTATGCAGATTCTGTTTGTATCTTTCACTCTCTGATACTCCGCCCTGTCAACCATCTCGTCTATAAGGTATGTTCCCATCTCTCCCAGAGAACTTTTCTCATCCTCTTCGGGCGACGGGTTCAGCGGATTATACGGGAATCCTCTGTCAAGGATTTCAACCGTAACGCAGTTTTCTCCGTCATACCGCCAGACTATCTTAAGCGTGTTGTCCGAGGACGCTGACTTTGAAAGTATGTTTGAACATATTTCGTCAATAACAAGCATCAATTCCCATGTCTTCCTGAATCCCAATTTTATTGATAGGCTCCGCTCCTGAATAAAATCGGATATGCATTCAAGACTGCCAGCTCTTCTTTCAATGATTATATAATCAGAACTATTTTTGTCTGCCATTTTTACCAAGCTCATCAATATATATTTTTTCTATGGAATCCACCATCTTTTCAACAGGAAAAAGACTTGTTACAACATTCCTTCCGTCTTCTCCCATTTTATAAGATATCTCCGGATGTTTCAACAGGAATTTTATTTTTTCCGTCAACATAAGCGTATTTTTCGGCGGAATGAGATACCCTGTTTTATCGTTGACAACCAGCTCTCTCGCCCCGTCAACGTCAAACGCAAGAACAGGCCTTCCGCCCGCAAAACCCTGCGCCACGGCTTTCGGCAGGCCTTCCCTTAAACTGGTGTGCACAAGAATATCCATTGCGGATATGAAACCCGGGATTTCGGAGGGAGGCACCAGGCCGGTGAAAATAACCTTCCTGGAAATATTGTTTTCCCTTGCAAAAGCTTCAAGGTCAGCTCTCAATATCCCATCACCCACGATGAGAAGTTTCGTATCAGGATGCTCTTTTACGACCTCCGCAAAAGCCGCCATAAGATATTCCTGGCCTTTCAGATGATACAAGCGTCCAACCATCCCTATTGCCTTTTCATTCTCTTTTATTCCGAGCGATTTTCTTTTAAGCTCTCTGTTTTTATCCGCTTCCAGATAAGGGCGTATGTCAAAACCGCTGTATACGATTGAGTAATCTTCTTCCCCGCCTATCCCGGCTTTTAAGGATTTTTCCTTCATTATCCCGCCCACGCAGATAAACCGGTCGGTAAAAACCGCCGCAATCTTCTCTGCCGTTATATACAGAGCATTGCGTAAAGGCGATTGAAACTCATGGAAAGAAAGACCGTGGACTGTATGTATTATTGCCGTTTTCCTGAATGCGATTTTTGCCGCAATCCTTCCGAGAATCCCGGCTTTGGCGCTGTGGGTATGAACTATGTCGTATCTTTTTTCCCTGAAAAGGATGATGAGTTTGAAAAGACATATTATGTCATAAACGGGATTTATGTTTCTGACCATTTCTTTTATTATAATCAGGTTTATCCCTTTTTCCGTATTTACCTGTTTTTCAAGAGATCCTTCGGGACCGGTTGTGGGACCGCTAACAAGGTCAACGTCGTGACCTTTATCCTTCAACCCGTTGACGGTAAAGATGGTGTTTTCCTGGGCGCCTCCGACAACAAGGCGGGTAATCACATGACAGATTTTCATTGTAGTATGTAGGGGAATTTTTTTTAATGCTTTTATCCGTTATCTTACACGGCACTCCTTTACGTGCTTTAACATAATTCTCTTTATCTCTTCAAATTCTTCGTCGGTATATGTCCGATAAAAAAGTCCTTCCGGAGCAACGACTTTTGACGGAACGAATTTCTGCAGGCAGTAAAGTTCTGCGTCTTTTATCAAGCCGCCTATTTCTTCAAAATCATCCGGCGCCAAAAAGTCTTTTACCACAGTGGTCCTGAATTCATATTTCAGCCCTGAATTTTTTATCACCGCAATACTGGCTTCAATATGTTTCAAATTTACGTCAACTCCCGCGAGAGCCTTGTATTTAGCCCGCGGACCTTTTATATCCATTGCTATGTAATCAACAATCTTTGTTTCGGCCAGTAAAGGTCTAATTTTGTCTGCC
>CAZAMK010000173.1:0-2996 GCA_964486345.1 uncultured bacterium | reverse complement strand
AGATCCCTGCCTACTATCCGCAGGGATGACACAAAACGTCACTTTTGACTTTTTACTTTTAACTTTTTACTTTTGAGCTTTGACTTTTAATTATGGATTTCCTAAAAATGACCGGGTCAGGCAACGATTTTGTTGTCATTGACAACAGAAAATCTGCCGTGACAAGAAGAAAACAGGCCGCCGTTGCATTATGCGACAGAAAATTCGGAGTGGGAGCGGACGGACTGCTGCTTCTTGAAAACTCAAAAAAAGCTGATTTCCGCATGAGGATATTCAATCCCGACGGCAGTGAAGCGGAGATGTGCGGCAACGGATTGAGATGCATTCTGCTTTTTGCCGCTGAACTCGGCATAGCCAGAAAAAACACAATGCGGGTTGAAACAGGCGCCGGCGCTCTTGAAGGCGAAGTGAAGGGGCAGACGGTAAAAGCACAGTTGTCTGTTGCCGGAAAGCCTGCGACCGGATTGAAAATTCCTCTTGAGAACGGAGAGATAACCGGGCACTTTATCAATACGGGCGTTCCTCACACTGTCATCGTTACAGACTCTTTGCAGAACATACGCGTAGACGAGATGGGACCTCTTATCAGGAACCACAGGATGTTTCATCCCAAAGGGACGAACGTTGACTGGGTTGAAATCAACAACAGACGCTCCATCGGCATAAGGACCTATGAACGGGGCGTTGAAGGAGAAACTCTTTCCTGCGGGACAGGGAGCGTCGCAGGAGCAATAATAAGTTTTTTGCTGGATAAAACAGAACCTCCCGTAAAAGTAACCGCCCGTTCCGGAGAAAAACTCACAGTAGATTTTGACGACAATCTCCGGAAAGTATGGCTTGAAGGCAAAATAACCATTGTCTTCAAGGGGAAATGGATTGGCGTATAATGCCCGCTTACAAAAAAACATTGCTTTCCTTAGCGGGGCTGGTCAGCGGAATATCCACAGTTTACGGCGGGCACCTGCCGGTTCTTTACATCATCTGTCTTATCTCTCTCCTGATAAGTCTCCGAATCAATAAAACAATACTGTTTTTTTCCGCTTTTCTTATAGCGGGAGCGCTGTCAACGTATCTCAACATACGCATCCCTGCCAACCATCTGATTAAAACCGCCTATGACACAATCAATGCCGCGGAAGGCCGAATTTCCTCGGTAAAACAATCCGATTTTTCCAGTTCTTATATCGTTGACATCAATAAGGTATTTACTTCAACGGGCGAAAGCAAAAACATCGCAGGCAAAATTCTTCTCAATGCCACCGCAGAAAAAAATCCCATTCTCACTTACGGAGTTTCTTTAAAAATACAGGGTCTGCAGTTAAAGAAAATCGCCCCCCCGAAAAACCCGTATGAGTTTGACTACCGGCAATTCATGAAAAGAAACAAGGTATACCTGGAGGCAAAAGCAGAAACTATCGTTGTAACATCAGGACAAAATTCTTCCATACCGGTGTTTTTATACAATCTAAGGAAATTTCTAAGCGGCCGGCTGAAACAATATTTCCTGTATTTCCCAGAAGAAAAAGAACTCGTTGAAACCGTCACTATAGGCAAGGAAAAAATTCCGTCTTTTCTTAAAGAGGCCGGTATCCGCAGCGGTACATATCACATGATGGTTATTTCAGGATCAAATATCGCATTCATTATTCTTTTCCTGAAAATACTGCTGCTCCCCTTTATGAAAATTCACAACACCCGCCCTAAATTGTTCCCATGCCTGTCTCTGCTGTGCATATGGTTTTATGCCGGCTTAACGGGATTCAACGTTCCTGTTGTCCGTGCAGTCTTAATGTTCTCTTTCTTTTATGCCGGAGATCTGCTTGAACGCGATATAGACGGAATAAACTCCATTATTACGGCGGCAATCGTTCTTCTTATCATAAATCCCTGCAACCTTTTTGAAGCGTCTTTCCACCTTTCTTTTGTCGCAACGGCGGGCATTATCCTTTTTTGGAGGCGCTTTAACATCCTGCACAAAAACTTCTTTCAGTCCATGATGCTAACCAGTTTTGCCGCCCAGATTGCGGTATTTCCCCTGTTGTTATACCATTTCGGGCTTTTCTATCCGGTTGGTTTGATAAACAACTTTATTTTTCTGCCGCTTACCGGTGTTATTCTCATACTATTCCTGCTGTTTCTCTTACTGCCTTTTATTTTTTTCCATCCTTTAAAAATACTGCTTTCCTTCTTTTTGAAAGGAATAACCGTCTCTGACCTGTTTTCACCGTCTCTGGCCGTTACGGGCTCCTTATTATTCATGATATTTTTCTACAGCGCCTGTTTTTTTGTGTTTTATGTGCCGAGAAAGAAATCAATAACTATTATTCTGTCTGCAACCGCATCTTTGTCCCTGTTATGCGGCATTGTTATTTCCAATATGCGTATTAACAAACCGGACAGGTTATATTTCTTCTCTTTCAGCAGACCATCAGCTGTTGTTCTCTTTGACAACCGGTCCGTCGCATTCCTCTCCGACAATTACAAAAGACAAGAGATTCAGGAAATCTTTGTCCCTTTCCTTCGCAAAGAAAGAACCTCCTGCATTTCAGGGCTGTTTTATACGGAAACCTCCTTCAATCATCACGGGACCCTGAATGCTCTTTCCGGAAGAGCAAAACCCCGCCGCGTTTATGAACCAGAGAGCATAAAAGATTCCTCCGTTTTTCCTTACATGAACTCTTTTTACTATCAATCCGCGCCGGGGATGTTTGAATTCGTTTCCGAAGGTTCCGTCGTACCTGCGGGAGCATTTGTCGTTGAATTGCTGGGAGAAGAAAACGGCTGTGTTTCTTATGTCGTGAGAAAGGGGAAAACAAGCATTCTCATTGCCCCTTATATCGGCGAATCTATAGCGGAGAAAATTAGAAACAGGCATTTTTCCATCGCCTTCATAGGCAACATAAAAAAATCAAAGGGCGTAATGCGCAATATTGATACGATTAACTATCTTTATCTCATACTGCCTGCCGGATATAAAAAATTTAAAATCCTGCCAG
>CAZAMK010000172.1:0-2999 GCA_964486345.1 uncultured bacterium | reverse complement strand
GGGAAGGTAATCAAAGGATTTATCAAGCGGGATATCAAATACGACCTCAACCGTTTTCATTTAATTTCTTTTTTAGAAGTGCAATATGCGCCGGCGTGGTGCCGCAGCATCCGCCTATGAATTTCACTCCGTCTTTGACCATCTCCGCACAATTGCCGGCAAATTCCTCCGGCGTTTCGGGATACACAGTATTGCCGCCCAGCACCTGCGGAATGCCTGCATTCGGTTTCAGCCACAACGGTATACCTGTTAATTGCCTGATTTTCCGTACAACATTCACCATATCCCTGCTTCCAAGGCCACAGTTAAATCCCAGGACATCAATATTTTTATTTGATGCAAAATCCGCCATATCCTCAATCCGCTGTCCCATTAACGTCCTGTATTCGGTTCCGGCATTCAAAGTAATTGACGGAAGGAGCACAATATTCAGTTTTTTGCGGATAGAACGGACGGCTATCTTCAATTCTTCAAGATCCTGAAACGTTTCCAGCAGTATGAAATCCGCTCCGCTGTCTTTCAATATTTGCGCCTGCTCAATAAACGCTTTTTCCGCTTCTTTTGCGGTAAGACTTCCGTAAGGCTCCAGAAGTTCTCCGGTTGGCCCCATATCGCCCGCAATAAATACGTGCGGATAACTCTTCCGTACATCTGCGGCTATCTTCACTGCCTTTGAATTTATCTCCGCCATCTTCCCCTCAACACCTTTTTTCGCGAGCCGCAGGGTATTTGCCCCGAAGGTGTCGGTCAGGATAACCCGGGCACCGGCTTCAATATATTCCGTGTGCACCCGCTTCACCAATTCGGGAGAGTCAATAACCGCAAGCTCCGGAGTAAATCCTTTATAACCAAGCCCTGCAAGATATGCTCCCATACTCCCGTCAAGCACAACCGTCCCGCTCTCTTTTATCAGATTTTTGAAATCCATATCCTCCTCTATCTGCCGGACAATCCCGAAAGGAAACAAAAACAGGTGTTGCCCAGAGTTTCTATATTATAACCGCCCTCCAGTAAAAGAAAAACTTTTTTTACGTCCATTTTTGAAACCGCCCTGCCCATACGGTAAAAATGCACATCTTCAAGATTCAGGTCAAGCAAAGGGTCGTCAATATGGGCGTCAAACCCTGCCGAAATTCCCAGAACATCCGGGCAAAAATTCTTTATCGCCGCAACCGCCCCGCTAAACTTATCCATATATTTTTTTGAATCCGAGCCTGGGAAAACAGGGAAATTATAACAGTTGCCGAAAGAGACGCTTCCCGTTCCCGGGAAAGCTGGATACTGGTGAATAGAGACGTATACCGCTTTTTCTTCACCCTTCAGAATCTCTTCTGTGCCATTGCCGTGATGGCCGTCTATGTCCAGCACCGCAACTTTAAGGTCAGTCTCTCGCAAAATTTTTTTTACGGCAACCGCCATATTATTGAAATAGCAGAAGCCTCCGAGAGTGTTTTTCCCTGCATGATGCCCCGGCGGACGGGAAAGAGAGAAAGCGGTTTCTCCTGCCAGCGCAATGCGCGCCGCTTCAACGGCGGCGCCGCATGAGAGAGACGCATAAGAATAAATATCCGGGATGTTCGGGGTATCAGGGTCAAAGAAACTGCTCTCTCTGACTTTTTTTACAAGCTCTTCCGTGTGGGCAAGGAGCAAGTCTTTTTCATCGCAGGCGGAAGGGGAAACAAACTCAAAGAAGTTCTTCTTGCTTCGCAGAAAAGATTCTATCGCTTTTATTCTTCCGGGGGATTCAGGATGGCCGTTTTCTTTATATTCAAGAAACCTTTTGGAATATATTACCTTAAGCGGCATGTTGTTTTTTGGCTTCAAGAAAATACAAAAGTTCCCTCATGTCGTAAAATCTTTCTTCCGGTTTCTGCTTTACGGCCGTTTCAACGACATATCTGACGTTATCCGGCATGGAAAAACCCAGTTCGGAATATATCTTTTCCACGGTTTTCCCGAAGGAATATATATCGGATTTCACATCGGCCGGCCTGCCGTTTATCCGTTCAGGAGCGATATACCCTTCCGTTCCGCCCGAACCGTTGTCTTTCTGCAGAAACCCCGTTTTACTTGCCAGCCCCAGGTCCGTAATTTTGATTTTTTCCAGCGAATAAGAGATAAGTATGTTTGAAGGGCTCATATCCTTGTGCACAATACCGTTGCGGTGTATAAAATCCATCCCCGCTCCTGCCTTTTTTACTATATCCAGGACATTTTCCTGATTGAAAATTTCCGGCTTGTTCCTTATCGCCTTAGACAAGTCGGTATCAAGAAATTCCATCAGTCCGAAGTAATTCCAGTCCTGCCTCCTCACGGCAAAAACCTTCACTATATTGGCATGCTGTAAGGAAATGGATATCTTCATCTCTTTTATGAATCTTTTTATCTGGACTCTGTCCAGCCTTCTCGGATGGAGGATCTTAACCGCTATGAAGGTATCGTATCTCGGAACAGGGTCTATGCTTCTTGCCTTATAGACCGTTGAAAAACCTCCTGAACCGACCATTTCTTCAAGAATGTATCCGTCTATTATATATCCCTGCCGCACTTTTAGTTCCATATTCCGTCCTTTCTGAAAATTAACGTTTGATTATAGCACAATTCCGTTTTAAAATCCACTTTTTTATTCTCTTGCTTTTCTCTGTGCCGGCCGGTATAATATTTACGTGGATATAAAGTTAACCGAGGTAAAGAAGGCGGTGCTTTATCTGGATAACGTATCCGTTCAGGGACAGATATTAGACGTTGACAAGAACGACGGGAAAGTAACTTTTGAACTAAAGCCGGATTCACCTATATCCGCCGCAGAGATGGGGAAAAAAGGGGAAGTCTTTTTTGAGTATACAGGAAATAAATATTTCATTTCGGGGAAAACCTTTTTTCAATCCCACTCAACTGTTTTGATAACCCCTGAAACCGGCATAGATATAGATAAAAGAACGGAATTGAGGCTTGAAGTCCCTTCCCTGCCGGGAACGATTTCTTATACATCGGGCGTT
>CAZAMK010000171.1:0-3042 GCA_964486345.1 uncultured bacterium | reverse complement strand
GACAAAGGCAGACAGCCTTTGTCGGGATCCCGATTCATCTTATTCGGGACGGCAAGGAGAAGGCAACGAGACGTATGTAAGAAGTACGTTGAAGAAGCCGGCCGACGCAGGCAACAAAGTTCTATGGATGAAATCAAGCCGGTATCAGATATACCTTGAGGCAAGTTTGAGCTTCGTCTGGTTCTCTCCGCCGTTGATAAGGTAGAGAAGAGGAGCCGGCCTGTCAACGCTCTCTATGAAAGCCGGGCGCGCCTGCCACGGCGCAACCGAAAGCACATTTGCCATGTCCATCCAGTATTCAAGCCGCGCCGGCTTGAGCCCCCAGACCATATGAAAGTGGTTTGCAGGTGCAAATTGTTTATATTCAACCATCGTGGCATATTCGGGTACGACAAAGGTGTGCGGCCAGGTAAAACTTGAAGTCCTGCATACCGCATCGGACAGTTTGGCGGGAAGCGCAACGGTCTGCGCTTGGTCCCATACCAGGGAAAACATCCCCGTCATACTGCTGTAAGCCATCCTTCCGGCTATGCCCTTAATCCCGGGAGGCGACACAAAGGTCACAGAATTGCCCATCCCGGGGAAATATCCTTCGTCGGCGAGCGGGAAGGATACCCCTGACATAATCTTCTTTACGGATGCGCCGGGTTCGGCCGCCCAGTCAAAGGAAGCGATCCCGGAATTGTCCCCATCCACAAACCCTTTTTTCTCCCATATCATTTTGCCGGTGAGCTTAACGCCTTTTTTGACGGCAAGCTTTTTTATTTCCCACGGCTCCCACACCTTGCGGAAATCCATAAACAAAGGCGGGTTGCCTGCAGTCAGATGGGAGAAAAACAGCATTGTGAGAAGACCCTGCACATCCGCTTCCGTGGCATAAGGAAGAGGCGCTTTCCTTCCCCTGTGGTCAAACGTTGAGTTGAAAAGCGACTCCATAACGTCGGCAACCGGCAAGGGGATTCCACGCAAATCGGAGCCCCACTCAAGCTGGCTCATAAACCCGCCGCCCACCGCATTTATGTCTTTCATCAGGTCTCTGACTATAAGGTACATCGCAAGAGAACTGTTAAACCTTTCGCTGTCCTCCCCGTTTCTGACTTCTATCCTTCCTTTGCAGAGATTATCAAGCCAGTTTCTCAACTCTTTCAGCTCGTTTCCGTCATACGCTCTTTTCTTGAGCATATCGGCAAGCAGCTTCATGTCAAGGCGGGTTATTCCAATACCGAAGATATTTCTCGTCGGAATGATGTGCGCAAAGGCCGTTTCCATACCCATTGAGTCATGGCCGAAAACAACCACCCTTCTTCCCTGTAAAGACTTGAACGTGAGAGCGGCATGGCACCAGTCCGCAAGGGCGTCCGCAGTGCCTTCCGTCATAACGGGATTCTGCCCGGTATCGTCCCATGTGCCTATGTTGATATGCATTAACCTGCCGTACTGGGCGACGGCTCCGCTGCAAGCATGAGTGTAAACTACGCCCGGCTTGGGACCGCTGTTGCCGCAGGTTAAATTTAAAGGTGTGTCTTTCGGAAAATGCTGAAGAAGAGAGATGAGCGTCAGCTGTGGGAACGACCACGTATCGGGAACACCGACGAGTATATTTACCTTAGCAGACCTGAACTGCCCTGCAACTATATCGGCCTGTTTTTCACCGTCTATCAGGACATCGCTGTAAACAACCCTTGCCGGCGTCCCGTCAATATTTTTGATTCTTCCGGCGATTATATCCGGCGCTATCCTGATAATATTCCCCAGCTCTTGCCTTGGAATCCCTGTCAATCCTCGGGTCGCACGGAGCAAAAATTCCTATGACGGATTCTCCGGCGCCTGCCGTCTCCGGATTAAGCCTTATCGCCCTCATCTTTTTTGGTTTTCTTTGGAAGCGCCTGCTTCCTGCTCAACTTAACCCTGCCCTGGTCGTCAACGCCCAGACACTTGACTTTAATCCTGTCCCCTTCTTTCACAACATCCTCAACATTATTTACGCGCTGGGGGGCGAGCTCGGATATATGAACCAGGCCATCCCGTCCCGGCATGAACTCAACAAATGCGCCGAACGCCATTATCTTGACAACCGTCCCTTCATAAATCTTCCCCGCTTCGGGCTCTTCCGTCATGCTTCTTATCACTCCCGCGGCGGCCTCGCATGCCGCACCGTCGGGCGAGTAGATTCTGACAGTCCCGTCGTCGGAAATATCTATCTCGGCACCCGTATCCTCTATAATCTTCTTTATCGTTTTGCCTCCGGGCCCTATAATCAACCCTATCTTGTCGGTCTTTATTTTCAGGGAAATAATCTTGGGCGCATAGCTGGATATTGACTGGCGCGGGGCGGAAATTACGGCATACATTTTTTTCAGTATTTCTTTTCTTGCTTCCTTTGCCTGCTGAAGCGCCTCCCTGAATATATCCATGCTCATTCCGGATTCCTTCACATCCATCTGGAAGCCGGTAATCCCGTCCTCCGTCCCCGCAATTTTAAGGTCCAGGTTGCCGTAATGGTCTTCTTCCCCCGCAATGTCCGTAAGCAGTATGTACTTTTTCCCTTCCTTTATTATGCCGAGAGAGGCTCCCGCCACGTGCTTTTTCACGGGAACCCCCGCATCCATAAGGGAAAGACTTCCGGCGCACACCGTGGCCATTGAAGATGAGCCGTTTGATTCAAGTATGTTGGCAACTATTCTCACGGTGTAGGAAAATTCTTCTTCAGGCGGGATAAGCAGTGCAAGCGAGCGTTCGGCAAGAGCGCCGTGCCCTATCTCCCTGCGCGATGTCCCTCGCAGGAAAGCAACCTCTCCCACGGAGAAAGGCGGGAAATTGTAATGAAGCATAAACCTTTTTGTTGTCTCTTCGTGAAGCCCTTCTATCCTCTGTTCGTCCCTGCTCGTGCCGAGCGTAAGGGAAGAAAGGCACTGCGTCTGCCCTCTTGTAAAAAGGGCGGAGCCGTGCGTCCTCGGGAGAAGCCCGACGGAACATTCTATGGGCCTCACCTCTTTCGGAGCCCTTCCGTCTAAACGTTTTCCGGTTTCAAGTATTATTCTC
>CAZAMK010000170.1:0-3043 GCA_964486345.1 uncultured bacterium | reverse complement strand
TACTCGTTTTCGCAGATTTATCCTCCGTAGCTTTAGCGCAGGAGGAAAGCCACGGGTATTTCCGTGGATGAATGCACAGTTAAGTACCCCGATTCAGTTTATCGGAGTGTTTGTGAAGAAAACACGGGCTTGCCCGTGGGGCTGCACTTGATATTTTATCTCTTTTCCCGGCGTTGTGCAACGCCGTCTGCGCCTCTCTCTGCAAAACCTCAAAAAAACTCCCCCAGGTTGTCATTGCGAGGAAGCGCTTTATGCGACCGCGGCGATTTGACAAAAGAAAAAGGGGGATTTAGAATAACACTAACAACACAGGAGGGCATCAAAATGAAAAAGATAGTCGGCCTGTTGCTGGTATCCTGCCTTTTACTCCTTTCAAAAGCAAGCGCCGCTTCAAGATTCAGCTACAGCATAAAAGACGGAGATGTGTTTTTTGTCACCGAAGCCAACAGCATGTTTCTCGTCCAGCCGTCAAGCATCATCTGCAACGGAAACATGCTTTATTTCGCCGCAAGGGATTTCACGGCGAAAAAAGACATGACCGTTGAAAAAACAAAGGACGTCAAGGTTGTCATTGACGAAGAAAACAGAAAGGTGGTAAAAGCGACCTTCCTGCTCGCGGATGATAAAAAAACTGTTTGTAAAAACTATGAGCTTGTGCTTTTTCTGGAAACAAGAAGGGAATTTCCTTTTCTCGCAATATATTCAGAATTTGTTTACACCGGAACAGGAACCAATGAATGCGGGATAAACTGGGCAGTTGATTCCACTCACACGCCTTTTAAATATTACACGATACCGCAAGGAGCAAATCAAGCCGTTCCTCTTGTTAAAACAAAACGGACAAAGATAGGGCAGGCAAACTGGATATTCGTCCATAACGGACAGGGTACGGGAGCGGGAATCATAGCGCCTGCGGCATTCCTCGCAAGAGGGGAGGATTTCGTTTTCCTGACAGGCGTACCGCCCAAGAAAAAATTGAGCAGGGGGCAATCCCTTGATGTGTTTATGATTTTTATGCCCATAAATAAAAATTTCAAGACGCTTCCGGAAACCTTTGAAAAAATAAAAAATCTTAAGTGGGAATACAAATAAATCCGCAAATGGCAAATAGAACAAAGAAAACAAAAGCGGCGTAGAGCGTATAGGAACAAATTGAAAGCAAAAACGGCGTATAGCGGGTAGCGTAGAGCGTATAGAAAATACAATTAAAAGCTTTTAACTATAGGCTGAACGCTATGTTTCAGACTATACGCTAAACGCTCCACGCTGAATGCTATGTTTCAGATTATACGCTTAATACTTTTGAAAGGGAGGGACAAATGGCCTTCTTTAATGATGAAGAGAAAAAAAAGATTGAAGAGGAAGCGGAAATAAGGGCGCGCATATATCTAAAATACGAGAAAAAATCATCCGGCGCCGCAGGAGTCCTCTCAAGCGTATGCCCCGGACTCGGGCAGGTATACAACGGGCAGATGGGAAAAGCTTCACTTTTCATCTTTATTGTTCTCGTAAGCCTGTTGGTCTTGAGCGCGGGAATACTTTTTCAGATTAAGGGAATGCCGACAAAAGAAAATCCGGTAGCAATTGAAAAGGAAAAGCCCGTTGAAATGAATGAAGAAGGCATGGTGATTGCGGAAGAGGAAGAAGCGGGAGAAGAACAGGAATCGGAAGAAAAACGCGATAAGAAACCCGCCGCGCCTGCGGTTCTCATAATCATAGGGGCGCTGGGCACGCTTGCCGGCTGGAACTATTCCGTAAAAGATGCGGTAAGATCGGCAAAAAGAATAAACGGTTCGTACTGATTTTTACGAACGTCTGTCAGGGCAGTAAATTATATTCCCAATCCCGGAAGCCATATCAACGTTTTCCACATAAACATCACTGCGCCGGAGGAACGTTAAGACATGCCGGATTTTCCTTCCATTTTTAGTGTAAAAACCTCCGAAAAAGCCATGAAACAATTGACTTTCCCGAGCAAAAACATATAATATGATTATATGGATTTTTAATTCAACCCTAAGGGAGCACACATGAAAAAATATGAAGTCCCGCCGGAAAAACTCAAAAGGGAATGCAGAGTAGAAGATTTCAAATTCAAAACCACGGCCGAAGTGAAGCCGCTTGAAGGGATCGTGGGGCAGGAACGGGCAAAAAAATCTCTTGAGTTCGGGTTGAAGATAAAAAGCGACGGATACAACATCTTCATCACCGGCATCTCCGGCACGGGCAGGACAACATCGGTTGAACAGGCGGTAAAAAAAATAGCAAAGGGGCAGAAGGTGCCGGATGACTGGTGCTATCTGTACAATTTTTCAAATTCCGACACTCCATCTGCGCTGAAGCTCCCTCCGGGAAAAGCCGCAAGGTTTAAAAAAGACATGGAGAAACTCGTAGGGGAATTGCAGACGGCGGTTCCCAAGGAACTTGAAAGCCAGTTGTACGAAGAGCACAAGAACCATATAATAAAGGATTTCCAGGGCAAGAGGACAGAGCTTTTTGAACAGCTTGAAAATTCGGCGAAAGCGGCGAATTTCCAGATAAAGCGGTCGCCATCAGGCATTGTCATCATCCCCACCCTTGAAGGCAAAACTCTTGAGGAAGAGGATGTTGAAAAACTCACCGACTCGGCAAAAACGGATATTAAGAAAAAACAGGAACTGCTTTACGAACAGTTAAATCTCATCTCCAGGGAAATAAGGACTATGGAAAAATCAGCCCAGGAGAAACTGGAAAACCTTGAAACGAAAACGGCTGAATACACAATCAACCCTTTCATTGAAGAGCTGAAGGAGCGCTACAAGAATTTCCCGGAGATATTGAAATATCTCTCCGAAGTTGAAAAGGACATGATTATAAACGTTGACGACTTCAAGGAGAAAAAGGAGGTTGAAATACTGCCGGGGGTAAAACTGCCAGAACGCCAGTCCTCAATGTACAAATACCAGGTCAACGTGCTCATAGACAATTCGGTAGAAAAAGGGGCGCCGGTTGTTAAGGAGCCGCATCCGACAAACGTTGAGCCTATATTTTTGCTTCTTTCGTT
>CAZAMK010000169.1:0-3064 GCA_964486345.1 uncultured bacterium | reverse complement strand
AAAAAAGGCAAAATACCTTCTTGTACCGGGAGTTTTCTTTGAAAAGATAGGATTGAGATACTTCGGCCCCATAGACGGGCATGATATACCTCATATGGCAGAGATACTCACAAATATAAAGGACATAAAAGAACCTGTTTTACTGCATGTCCTGACAAAAAAGGGCAAAGGATACAAGTTCGCGGAAAACAAGCCGGACGATTTCCACGGCACAGGGCCTTTTGACATAGAAACCGGGCAGGTCATTAAAAAACCGCGGGAGGGAGCTTCGCCCGGAAAATCTGCCGGTGCTACGCTGGAGAAAATAGCCGAAAAGAATGAAAAACTTGTTGTCCTGACTGCGGCAATGGAAAAAGGCCTCGGGTTAGAAGGTTTTGCGGAGAAATTCCCGGAAAGGTTTTTTGACGTAGGCATTGCCGAAGGACACTGCATTGTTTTCGCCGCGGGGCTTGCAAAAGCTGGGACAAAGGTTGTCACGGCAATTTATTCAACTTTTTTACAGAGAGGATACGACCAGGTGTTCCACGACATATGCCTGCAGAAACTGCCGGTAGTTTTTCTCGTTGACAGGGCAGGGCTTACCGGAGACGACGGACCAACGCACCACGGCGTTTTTGACATTTCTTTTCTGCGGACTCTTCCCGACTTGAAGATTTTTACTCCTTACAGCATAAGAAATCTTGAGGAAATACTTTTGAGATCAATGGATGAACAAAATCCCTGTTTTATCAGGTATCCGAGGGAGAATCTTCCTGAAGACGTTCAGCCGTTTATTTCACCCAAGAGCAAAACCGCCGTACTCGCCTGCGGAAGCATGGCGGAATATGCCGTGAGAGCGTGCAAAATCCTTGCCGGCGAAAATATCGCCGTTTCATGTTTTCCTGTTGAAAGAGTGAAACCTGTACATGAAAAACTGATGGAAGAAACAAATTCTTTTGACAAAATCGTTACGGTGGAGGAAAATAGCATTATAGGAGGGTTCGGTTCCTCCGTTCTGGAATACTTCAACGGAAAAAAGCATGTCTTAAGGATAGGCATTCCGGATACTTTCATTGAGCAGGGGGAAAGAGAACTGCTTCTTGACAAACATGGAATGAGCCCTGAAAAAATAGCTGAAAGAATAAAGGAATTTATAAAATGACGATAAGAAAAATTTTCATTCTTGACAACAAAAAAATAAAAGGGCTGGATAAAGAAAAAGAGAGAATAGAGCAATTGTTGAAAAGATGTGGAAAAGATGTGGAAAAAACTTCTGAAAAGGCGGATTTAATAATTACAATGGGCGGCGACGGTACTTTTCTGAAGGGCGTACACCTCATAAATGATTCAGGAACATTGATTTACGGCATTAAGTACGGAAATGTCGGGTTTCTCGCAAACAGCGCCGAAGAGATTGATTCCAAACTCAAAAAAGTGGTAAAGGGTGTTTTTAAGGCATACCGCCGAATGCTTTTGGATGTTACCGTGAATAAAAGGGACGGCGGCGGTACAGTAAAGGATTTTTGTCTTAACGAGGTTGTCTTTTTCAGGAAGGGAATAAGGATCATTAATATCTCGGTGTCCTCCAAAAAAGAGCAGGTTTTCAGCAATCTTCGCGCCGACGGGCTTATTATTTCCACTCCCGTAGGCTCAACGGCACATTCACTGTCTGCTTTAGGGCCGGTTATTTCTCCCTGTATGGAATGCATGCTTGTTGTTCCCGTAAACCCTCATAGTATTTCATGGAGGCCAGCTATTCTCCCTCCGGATGAAAAAATAGAAGTCAGGGTATCCCCCGGAGCGTCTCTGGCGGTTGACGGTCAGCGTGAATTTGAATTGAGCGAGGGGGACGTTGTAACCGTGAAAAAATCCGGAAAGACCGTCAGGATGATCATGGAAGATAGTTCTTTTTTCGGCAAGTTAACATCAAAATTCAACTGGGGAAAGTAATGTTTATCGTAAAAGTCAATAAAGAAAAATGCAAATCCTGCAAGCTGTGTATAGATGTGTGCCCGGGCAAAATGTTCAGGGTGTCGGAAAATTTTAATAAAATGGGCTACCACTATATAGAAATTGACGACGTCGCGGAAAGAAAATGTTCGGGATGCAAACGGTGTGTTATACTGTGTCCCGACGTTGCCATTGAAATATACAAAGAGGAGGAAGAAAAATGAAGATAGGAGTAATTCCTGATTGTTTCAGGCTACCCATCAGGGAAGGCATTAAAAAAGCGGCGGAATTAAAGATGGACGGTATACAGCCCTATGCCACGCACGGCGACCTTGACCCGGCCAATCTTTCAGGGACAGGCAGGGATGACCTTAAATCTTTTGTCGCAAACCTCGGGTTGACCATATCGGCCCTCGTGGGCGATTTCGGCATAGGTTTTGCAAATCCTGAAAAACTAGACTTTGTGGTAGGACGGACAAAAGAAGTCGTGGACCTTGCGGTTGACCTCGGCGTTAACGTGGTAACCACCCATATCGGAACCGTGCCTGACGATGAAAAAGCGCCGGCATGGAAGATGATGGTTCAGTCTCTGCCGGAAGTAGGAACATACGCTTATAATAAAGGGATTTTTCTGGCCACGGAGACAGGCCCTGAACCCGCGACAGTTCTGAAGAAGCTCCTTGATGCCATAGGCAACCCCGGGTTAAGGGCAAACTATGACCCGGCCAATCTTGTCATGGTTGTCGGAGACGACCCCGTAAAGGGCGTATATACACTTAAGGATTACATAGTACATACGCATGCCAAAGACGGGATTAAGCTTTCCGAAGAAAACGGCGGGAGAAAATGGAAGGAGATGCCGCTGGGAGAAGGAAAGGTTGATTTTCCTGAATATCTTAAGGCATTGCAGGATATAGAGTACAACGGATTTTATACCATTGAGAGGGAAGTAGGGGATAATCCCGAGGTAGATATCATAAAGGCGAGGGATTTCTTGAGGAATTTATCAAAGAAGCTCGGCATATAGCCGCCACTTAATCGTAGAAATTTCGCCTTAAGACATAGAAAATGCACATTAATGTGTGCCCAACCGGGCGGCTTTCTTCAGACGGGACACTTGACCGCCCCGGCGAGG
>CAZAMK010000168.1:0-3078 GCA_964486345.1 uncultured bacterium | reverse complement strand
TGAATGAGAATCATCCCGACAAAGGCCGTCTGCCTTTGTCAGTCGGGACCTCGCTATATGGCGAACTCAATTCGGTATTACTATGAATTGTGACCGAGAAGTGGTATGAACATTATAAAACTGAATGAGAGCAACATTGAAAAACTGCTTGCCGATACGGAGAAAATATTGCGTGAAGGCGGCTTGGCAATCGTTCCCACGGACACGGTCTACGGCCTGGTTTGCGACGGATTGAACGAAAAAGCGAAAGACCGGATTTTTGAAATAAAGGGGCGTTCGGAGCAAAAACCTCTCATAGGGTTTGCCGATACGATAGAGAAAATTGAGCAGTTTTCCGAGATACTTTCTGATAATATACCTCTTTTGGAAAAATCTTGGCCGGGGGCAGTTACTTTCATATTAAAGGCGAAGACAAACCTTAGTCGTATCACATCCGGAGACGGGAAAACGGCATTCAGAATACCTGACCATAAGTTTCTTCTAATGCTCATAAAGAAGTTTGACGTACTTGCTTCAACAAGCGCAAACATATCCGGCGGCAAAACGCCTTCCTGCGTTGAAGATATACCGGATACCGTTAAAAACAAGGTTGACATTGTAATAGACGGCGGCGTATTGTCAGGCAATTCCTCAACAATCTGGGATATCACCGGCAAAGACCACATCCAATTGCGGTGAAGAGGGAAAATCAAAATTCCTCATTTTTAAGGAGTATCAGGAAGCATTTGGGATAAAGGAGGAGACACGATGAAAGTGGGAGTGGGAAGCGACCATGCGGGTTTTGACCTGAAGGAATTTTTGAAAGAGCAGTTGAAAAAAGAAGGATTTGAGGTGATTGACTACGGGACGCACATAAAGAAATCCGTTGATTATCCCGATTATGCGGAGAAAGTTGCAACCGGAATACAGAAAAAAGAGGTTTCCCTGGGAATTCTTGTGTGCGGAACAGGAATAGGTGTGAGCATAGCCGCAAACAAATTCAGGGGCGTACGGGCGGCAAGGTGCTGTACGGTGCAGGACGCGGTTCTGGCAAGGGAGCACAATGACGCAAATGTCCTTACCCTCGGCGGAAGACTGGTAGGCAACGAGCTTGCCCTTGAGATTGCTAAGACTTTTCTTGAGACCCCGTTTTTGAAGGGAAGGCACATGAGAAGGGTGAATAAGATAAAGAAGACAGACAAATAAATAAATCCTCCTGTATCCCCCTTTGCAAAGGGGGAATATAAGGGGGATTTGTATAAAGAGCAAAATGCCTACTCCACAGGGTTTTATTTCCGAGAAACTTCCTTTTGTCCCGCCTGAAAGGCTTTTCAGCGCGCTGAAAGAAAGAAATCATTTCATATGGCTTGATACCTGCCTGCACGACCGCAGTCAAAGATACTCGGTGATTGCTTTTGATCCGTTTCTTGTGTTTAAGAGCAAAGGGAAGAGGATAACCGTTTCCGTTAACGGAAGTGAAAAGAAGGTTTACGGGGACCCTTTTGAAGCGCTGAACAGCCTGCTGGGGAAATACAAAGGTGACTACCCTGGCTTCTTTTCACCCGGCGCACTCGGATTTTTCTCCTATGACCTCGGCTGGCAGATTGAGAAACTGCCGGATAAAGGCATTGATGATTTGGAACTCCCGGATATATGCCTCGGGTTTTACGATACCATTTTTTTGATAGACCACAGGGAGAAATGCCTTACGGCTCTTTCGGCAAACCTGCAGGGAGAAAACGAGAGGAGTTTCAAATCCGCTTTCCGGGAAAAAACCTGTCTGATTGAAAAAATGCCTGCAGACGAGAGCAGGCATGAAGAATGCGCGGCAGATATAAAGAAATTTTCTTCAAATGTTTCATATGAGCAGTATATACAGTCTATCGGGAAAATAAAGGATTATATAGCAAGCGGTGATGTTTACCAGATAAATTTCGCCCAGAGGCTGGAGGCGGAGGGCGTCTTTTCTCCGTCAGCAATGTATACAAAAATCAGGAAGGTCAATCCCACCGCTTATTCCGGGTATTTCAATGCCGGAGAATTTCTCCTTCTATCAAATTCCCCCGAAATCTTTCTATTAAAAGAAGGGATGAAGGTTATGACAAAGCCGATGAAGGGTACCCGGCCGAGGGGCACGAGCAGGAAGGAAGATGAGAGATACAGGAAAGAGCTCATGGCATCTGCCAAGGATAAGGCGGAGCTTGTCATGATAGTTGACCTGGAGAGAAACGATATTGGCAAGGTGTGCAGATACGGGACTGTCAAAGTCAGAAAACTTCAGCAGGTGGAAAGCTATAAGACAGTTTTCCAGACCACGTCTCTCGTGGAAGGAGTTCTGAATGAAGGAGTGAGTCAGGTTGACCTGCTGAAAGCCGCCTTTCCCGGCGGCTCAATAACCGGGGCGCCTAAGATAAGGGCGATGGAGATTATAGAAGAACTTGAACCCAATAAAAGGGCGTTTTATACCGGCAGTATGGGATACCTCGGGTTTAACGGAAACATGGAACTGAATATACTTATCAGAACGATACTGTTGAAAGGAAACCGGTTATACTATCCGGTAGGCGGAGGTATTGTGTGGGACAGTAGTCCCGAGGGAGAGTACGAAGAGACGATGACAAAGGCGAAATCTCTCTTTCTAACACTCGGGAGGGATGAAAATGGAAAAGACCTATTATTATCTTAACGGCAGACGGATGTCTGAAAAAGAAATTTCTTTCAGTGTTCTGAAAAGAGGATTTCTTTACGGTGACGGAGTTTTTGAAACCCTGAAGGCTGAAAACTACAGGATTTTCAGATGGGATGACCACTGGGAGCGTTTGCAGAAAGGTGCGGACGTATGCGGCCTTGAGATTGCAGAGGAAAACAGAAAATTCAAGAACAGGATTGAAGCCGCTCTTAAAAAAAACGGCCTTGATGAAGCGTATATAAGAATTAGCATGTGGAGAAGAACAACGGAATTTTTTGATCCGGGAGATGAACGGCGGGCAGAAGTTCTGATCCTGATGAAAAAACACAAGCCGTACCCTGAAAGGTTTTTCAGCAAGGGGATAAGGTGCATTATAAGTAAAACGTATTTCAAAAACGATAAATCGCCGC
>CAZAMK010000167.1:0-3081 GCA_964486345.1 uncultured bacterium | reverse complement strand
GGGTACAGACCCGTTTCAAGCTCACCTGAAAAATATTCCTTCACCCTTGATGATGTAAAAATACGGCTTGCTCCTTCAAATATGTCGGTTGTAGACATATCCTCCGTTAAATCGGATTTCTGGATACCCTTTCCTTTCAACGCCAACGAGCTTTCATTTGACTCATGTAATCCGAGGAGCCGAAATAAAAAGCGCATTCTGGTGAAATTCTCGCCGGTTGTTATAAAACGCCGCGGCAAAAACACCGTCGTAGTTGATTTCGTTCTTGGGGGAGAAAAGAAAAGTTTCATGGTGAACAGAGGCAGTTTCCCGGCAAAATCGCATGAGGAGCAGGCATATAAACACCTATGGTGGGAAATTCTCCATAACCAGCAGTATACAAAATCCTTTGCCTGCGGGGCAATGACAAAAAGGGTAATAGCAGGGAAAGAATGGGGAAGATTTTTCATATGGGATACCGGAATGACTGCGGCGGGAGTGGTTGAAGAAGACGAGAAAATTGCAGAGGAAATAATAAGGGAAATGCCGGACCCCGCAAAAATGGGCAAAAAAACGTTCGGTTACGGCTCTTTTATACCCACCGCCGTTTTTGCCTTGTGGGAGCTTTATCAGAAAAACGGAAGAGCGGAAGTCCTTGAAAAAATTACGGCTTGATGAAGAATCTTGCTTTTGCATTCTACTTTTACCCCTTAAATAAGCAGGATGCCAGCCATGACGGGATGGTAAGGCCGGTTAAAAATCTTACGGGTGTAGACGATTATCCGGCTCTGGTTTACGCCGACGGATGGCCGTATGCATGGGACTACAAGAGAACGCTTCCCGTTAACCCTGCAAGAAAGAAAATCCAGATTATAAGCGTCGGGATGACCTGCCTTGCCGTGAGGATGCTGAAGATTCTCCGGCTTGCGGCTTACGTGCTGGATAAGAAGGACGATATTGAGGTATACGGAGGCATGATTGAAAAAAGCGAGAAGGCAATTAATGAAAACTATTGGGATGATAAACAGAAGTGTTTCCTTAACCGTCTTGAATCCGAAAAGAAACTCCTTGACACAAAAGACGTTTATGAATATCTTCCTCTCTTCTCCGGTTCAGTTGATGCGTGCAGAAACGGAATTCTGATAAAGTGACAGACAGGAAAAAATACTGGACTCCTTACGGCATAACGGTTGTAGCCCTTGATGACAAGGATTACAGGGAGAACGGTTACTGGAATGGAGGCATATGGATACCGCCGCAATGGTTTTTCTGGAAAGCTTTCTATAACATAGGACGGATGGACATTGCCGCAAAAATTACGGATTCAGCAATTAAACTTTGGGAATCAAACCATGAAAAAACCTTGTGTTCATGGGAAGAATTCCGCGTAAATGGAGGGACGCCTGCCGGCAACAGCAGGTTTTCAGGGTTGAGCACTCCTCTTATGGCGCTATGGAAAGGCCGCAGGGGACGGGGACGCATTCAGGCGAGACAGGAAATGATTTTGAAGGTGAGCAGAAATTCAAGAGATGATTTTTTTGAAATTGATGCCGAAACACCCTTTTACAGCGGCTCTGCCGGGATAAGCGTTGTTACTGCAAAACCCTCAATGTAATATTCCATCAATATTGAGAAGGAAGGAAAAAAGAAAATAATAAGCGACAGTTACGGCTATATCGGTTTTAACGTCAATATGACCGCCGGAGAAAAGAAGAAGATCAAAATTTCCCCGTATAAACCATAAAACAGTTGAACGTCACTCTGGTTTATATCCCTGCCTACTATCCGCAGGGATGACAAAAAGCGTCATTATTCTTCAACGCGCAGTAGCACGGCGGGCTTTTTGATAAAGGCAAGCTTGTCTATTTCTTTTATGGCTTTTCTAATGGATTTTTCTTTAGCCCTGTGGGTGAGTATTAAAACAGGAACCGCTTTTTCGGGGCTCTCCTCTTTCTGTATAACCGAGGCAATGCTTATTCCGTTTTTTCCGAGTATCCCTGATATGCCGCCAAGGACTCCCGGCTTGTCAAGAGCGGTAAACCTCAAATAATATCTCGTGTAAATGTCTTCCATGGAGACAGTAGTTATTTTTTCATCTTCATAAAGGGTGCTGCAGGGAAGATTTTTCTGGGCTACTTCCTTGCAGATGTCTACAATATCAGCCACAACTGCGCTTGCCGCGGCTCCGCCTCCCGCTCCCTCCCCGTAAAAAAGCGATTTCCCCGCCATATCGCCTTCAATATAAACCGCGTTGTAAACGCCTTCCACCATTGACAGCAGGTGTTTCATCGGCAGAAGAGCCGGATGAACCCTTAAGTCAAGCATGTTATCTTTTCTCTGCGCTACGGCAAGGAGTTTAACTCTGTATCCGAATTCCGCGGTAAATCCTATGTCTATAGGATCAATTTTTTCTATGCCTTCAACCGGTATTTGCTTCCAATGCACGAATTTGCTGAATGCAAACCCTGAAAGGATTGACAGCTTGTGCGCAGTATCAATGCCTTTTATGTCAAGTGTGGGGTTTGCCTCGGCATAACCCATTTCCTGCGCTTTTGAAAGCGCCTCGGAAAAGTCAAGACGGTCCAGCGACATTCGTGTGAGAATATAATTGGTCGTCCCGTTGAGAATGGCCAAAATCCTTGATATGTTGTTCCCTATAAAACTCTCGCGGATAGTCTTTATGGCAGGGATGGCTCCGGCCACGCTTGCCTCAAAACCTATGTGAAGGTTTTTCGCCTCGGCAAGACCGAATATCTCTTTGCCTTTTTCCGCAATAAGAGCTTTGTTGGCGGTAACAACGGACTTTCCGTTTTTGAGCGCTTTGGTTACGAGGGTATACGCATATTCAACACCGCCGATGAGCTCCACGATAACATCTATATCGGGGGAATTTATGACATCTTCGGCAGAAGAGGTAAATATGGAAGGAAATTCCTTCTGCTTGTTTTTATCCTTGTCAGACGCTTTGACGACAGAAATGTCAATGCCGGTTTTTTTCTTTAATTCATGTCTGTTTCTGGAAAGGGATTTTATTAAAGAACTTACTACAGTCCCTCATCCGATAACACCGATTTTCAGTTCCTTTTTATACATCTTCGTGTC
>CAZAMK010000166.1:0-3106 GCA_964486345.1 uncultured bacterium | reverse complement strand
TATATTATACGAAGAGTGGATGAGGGGGAAAACATTGTTGCGGTCAGCAATTCATGGGGAGGGACTGACTATAACGTGTCTCTTAAGGATGCGATAGCCCAGCTGTCTTCCAAAGGCATTCTTTTCATTGTTGCCGCCGGCAACAGCAGCCAGGATAACGACACCGTGTCTTTCTACCCTGCAGGTTATAACCTGCCCAACATCATATCCGTCGCGAGCAGTGACCAATCTGATTACCGCTCCTCTTTTTCAAATTACGGGAAAACCACGGTTGACGTTGCGGCGCCGGGTTCTTCCATTTACAGCACGGTTTTTTATAAAATCTATCCTGACAAAAAATATGATTGGAAAAGCGGAACCTCTATGGCGACGCCGTTCGTTGCCGGTTTAGCAGGCCTTCTGTCGGCTAAGACGGATGAAACCGGTTATGCAAAACTCAAGGAATGGATTATGCGGGGAGTTTCGCGCCTGCCGCAGTGGACCAATCTTACGGTAACGGCCGGCCGCATTAACGCGGATGAATCCCTGCGGATAGCCGTACTTGCAGAAAACATCTTACCCGTGGCAAATTTTTCCGCGGCAAGAAATGCCGGCA
Source organism: uncultured bacterium (assembly GCA_964486345.1). Taxonomy (GTDB): domain Bacteria; phylum Ratteibacteria; class UBA8468; order B48-G9; family JAFGKM01; genus JAFGKM01. The sequence goes on along the minus strand of CAZAMK010000166.1, from coordinate 2,511 downwards.
CGGGATTTGTTGAATTGTCATGGACTCTGCCTGCCGGCGTGCAGAGCGTCATCATAAGGCGCGGCGCTGACGTATTTCCCGCAAGGTGGGACGAAGGAGTTGAGATTTACACCGGCGCCGGGACATCATTCGTTGATGAAAACGTCTTACCGCCCGTTCCGTATTACTATTCCTGCTGGGCTTACTACGGGACCGGTCTGGGTTCTCAAGAGATAGGTGAGGATGAAATCTCGTCGGCCTCTTACGGATACATCAATTCTCCACCTTATAAACCGCAGGGCATCCTGCCGATGGCCGCGGCTGAAGACGTTGAGCTTGCTCCTCTTCTCAAGGCGACGGCTTTTGTGGATATTGACAACAATACGCACAAGGCAAGCCGCTGGCAGGTTTCAACAAACAGCGGATTTACCGCGCTTGTATGGGATGAGACAACCGGGCCTCTTTCGGAGACGACAGTTGACGGCGGGGCGCTTTCATACGGCACCGGTTATTACTGGCGCGTCCGCTATCAGGACAGCGAGAATGAATGGAGCGAGTGGTCTTCTGCCGTTCAGTTTACAACCGAATCTGCTCCTGCAAGCGGCGGTGGAGGCGGTGGAGGCGGAGGCGGGGTATTGGGTCCGCTGGCAGTCGGTATATCCGGTTTATTGAATTGGCTGAAACGAAGAAAGAAAAAATCCTGATACCGGATTGATTTCATCCATATAGCATCGTTGGCTTCGTCGTCGGCTTCCTCAAAGTATGTGCATACATTTCGTTGCCTCCTCCTTGCCGTCTTGCTATATGGCGAACTCAATCCGCTATTGCTATAATTTTGGCTGCAAATTAGCCTGATACAGCTGTCGGCATTGCTGCTTTTTAACGTTTTCTTCCGCTGTCTTGTCATTGCGAGCCTCGTTTCTTGAGGCGCGGCAATCTCGTCCTTTTTCCCTCGCCCTTATCCCGATAGAAAAGAATCGGGATCCCGAAAGTCGGGAAGTGGGAGAGGGTCAGGGTGAATTGTATACGTTATCTTCCACAGGTACATGTTCTATCACCCGCATGTGCTTCCACTTCCCCTTCATAAACCGGAACAGAAATGAAAATCCGAGTATCGTTATATATGCCGTTGCTATGAACCACGCGTAAAACACATTGCGTTCCAGCAGTATTATCACAACGTAAGCCGGTATGATAAGTATGAAGGTAGATGCAATAATAATCATCTTCATCGTATACCTTGTGTCGCCCGCTCCGCGCAGAGCGGAAAGAAAGATGATGTTCATCGTGTCAAACAGGCAGTAGAACGCGATGAATCTTAACAGAACAACCGCCATTCTGTGTATGTTTTCAAAATCGCCCGGGTATATCCTCGGGGCAAACGGCCTGATGAATATATCAGGCACGGCAACATACAGCAACGCGATGGCGGCCATGTAAATAAACGTGAGGTGGAACCCCGAGTAAACGCTCCTTTCCGCCGTATCCGCATCGTTTCTGCCGAGGTTCTGACCGACGAGAATGCTCACCGCTATGCCTACTCCTATCATGGGCATAAATGCGAGTGTGTTGATGTTGAAAGCGATGTTGCTTGCGGCAAGCTCCAGTACGCCCAGCCGCCCCATGAGCATGATGAATATCGCAAAACCCGCCGTGTCAATGAAAAACTGTATTCCGTTGGGCAGTCCGAAATGCATGAGCCGACTGAAAAGTGCGGCATCAAACTTCTTGACTCCCTGCAAGCCGAAGAATTTGCCGAACTCTTTTTTTCTTAACAGCAATAAATAAACCGCAAAGGCGGAAAACGCGGAAATGACGGTTGCTATGGCTGCGCCGGCTATGCCCATTTCAGGGAAGCCCCACCTGCCGAAAATCATACAGTAGTCCAGAACAAGGTTTATCGCCGTCTGCGCGAAACTTATCCACATGACCGGCCACGGCCTTCCCCTGCCGGAGAAAAATCCCGAGAATGACGATGATGCTATGGCAGGAACCGCACCGAGGCACAATATCCTGAAATAGACTATCTCGTAGCCGCGTATCTCCGGAGCATGGCCTGCGAAATTGAATATATGCCCTGCGAAAGGGATGAGAAAAAGATGTACCAGCCCGCCTGCCAGCCCCACGTAAAAGCCCTGCCAGACAATCTTTCCTATTTTTTCAAACTGCCCGGCGCCGTAATACTGCGCTACGAATGTGCCGGCAAAAGAGGCGGTGCCGATGAACAGACTCATTATCATGAAGTTCAGCATACCCGCCGGCATGGATGCGGCGATAGTTTCGGCCGAATACCATGACAAAAACATCCTGTCAACGAAATGCTGTATCGCCCAGGTGCTTGTGCTAAGTATCAGAGGGAAAGACAGCACGAGGATTTCTTTGTACCCTCCGTCTCTTTTCCACCTCTCCGCGATAAACCTGAATAATTTTCTCATCTTTATCTTTTCTCTCAAAATACCCTCTTACTCCCCCCTTTGTCAAAGGAGGGATGGGGGGATTTGGTGAAAGTATGTGAATGGAATTTTGCATCAC
>CAZAMK010000165.1:0-3122 GCA_964486345.1 uncultured bacterium | reverse complement strand
CCATGACTGTGCCGGGCGAATGCGGCGAGAGAACTGCATACGGGGATTATGTTTTGAAGAATGAATGGGTAAGGCCTGTCGGCGCATCTCTTCAGGCAATGCCCGTTACATTTGAGCCGTGGGAGGATATCTTCCCCATGATATGGGAATCTATGCGGGATATAATCGGCGCTCCCTACGAGGAACAGCCGGATTTATACCGCAGGGTATCGCCTATAAAATATCTGTCTGCACAGACTCCTCCTCTTTTTTTAATGGGAGCGGAGAACGAAGAGATGTTTCCGCTGGAGTATAACCTTGATTTTATTGAGAAGGCCAAATCTTTCGGCCGCCGTGTTGACTATAAGGTGTATACGCGGGCGGAACACGGCTTCTTTTATGATGTGACGCGCCGCCAGCAGAAAGAGGCCTTTTCCGACATTATCTCGTTCATAGAATCCCTTTAATCTTTCCTGTTACTCGTAAATCTCGTATACCGTATTGTTCATAAGGAACTGCACGTTTTTCCCCAGCGAAAGGAACTGTGCGGATTTCGGCTCGTTATTAAACAACTCAAAGTATTCCGCACTCGCAAACTGTATCTTTTTCGTCCTTGCATTCCGCGCATTCTGTATCTCCGAATCTATCCAGATTTTGTTGCTCTGATATACGGCCCTGCCCTGTATGTTCTTTACCTGCGACGCAAGGTTCTGCTTATTGCCGGAACCGTCCGTGTAGGAGAGGCGTTCCCTGCCCTGATAAACCTGTGGGCTGTTGACTGCGTTCTGAAGGGAGTAAATCTCACTGCTGGCGGCAACGCTTCCCTTTCCTTCTTTTTCGCGGATACTGCCATAATCCTTTTCCATGCTTTTATTTAATTTTTCATCGGCGGCAACTTCATTTCTTAATAACTGCACTGCAGGCCTTGAATCTCCTTCAGACCTGCGCCGGTCCTCTTCTTCCATAATCAGGAAGCTGGTATACGGCGTGATTATTCCGTATTTTCGGGCGACCTCTATTATCTCATCCTTCGCTTCTTTATTCTCCCCGTTCAGCCGTATTTCGTCCAGAAGATAACCGATATGCTGGGCCGCCCATATCTGGGGGATAAATTCATTCTGTGCATTTTCCGTCGGAAAATCAAGTGTGTATACAAATTTTTTCCTTCCGCCGGCGATTGTCCCCTCAAGGGTAATCTCTGTGCTCCCTCCCTTTTTATACCGGCCGGTTATGACGACGGGGGAGTTCTTGAAAAGGTCGGGAAGTCTTTTGGGATAAGCGCTTCTGACTGAAGCTCCTCCGTATGCGATTGAAAGGTTTGAAAAAACCGGGAATTTTATTTTTTCATAAAAAGAGGAGAGCTTCAGTTCAAGATTTTCTTCGGGCGTAACGTAGGTTCTGTAACCGGCCGATATTTCCGCAATACGGTCAAGAAGATGTGTGTTTATGCCGTAGTCAATGCCGAATACAAAAACCCGCGCGATATCCTTATTCATCTTTTTCACCAGTTCGGCCAAACCGTTCTCATCGGTCATCCCTATTGTAGGTTTGCCGTCGGTTATAAAAATAACGCTTGCCGGATTCGTGTTTTTATCTTTTTCAATAGCGGAAAAAGCTCCGGACAGAGTTTCCTCAATATTTGTTCCGCCCATGGGCCGCATGCCTTCAATAAAGGTTCTTGCCGAATTGATGTTTTTTTCATCCGCCGTTTGGAGAGAGCCGAAAAGGTTCTCCGCTTCCGTGGAAAACCGGATAATCTCAAACCTGTCTTTTTTGTTAAGGTTTTCAATGCAGAATGCCAGTGCGTTTTTTGCCTGTTCAAGTTTCTTTCCCGCCATGCTGCCGGAAGTGTCTATCAAGAAAACAATGTTTTTTTGCAGGACTTCCTTATATGCCAAGTCATCGGAAGGAGAGATGTTCAGAATGAAAAAGCCGTCTTCCTCTCCTGTTTTGTGCGTCAGCAAGTCCACCCCGATGTCCGATTTGTCTGTTGAATAATAAAAGGAGAAGTCCTTGTCAGGCAGGACGTTTTTCTCTTCAAAATCAACGGCTGCCCTGTATCCGTCCTGTTTCCGGATTTTAATCTCATGGGTGGGGCAGAAAAGCGTTTTAATCTTTTCCTTTGTTTCAAGGTGGATTTTTATTCTTACTTCCTCCACGGGTTTTGAGGAGAATTTTTCGGTGTTCAAAGGATATATATAATTCACCATGCCGGAATCTGATTTTAGAAGCTGTCCGTAACGGATATTGATTTTTTTGGTTGAGCGGGGCTCTATGGGGAATATGCGCACCTTGAACGCATCCCTGCCTGCGTATTCAAGGAGTGCAGGGTCTTTCATTTTCCTTACGATGTCCTCGTAAATCTTCTTCGCCTTATCGGCAGAAAGCAATTCGGCGGAAACCTCCTGCCCGTTGATATCCATTGAAAAGCCGCTTATTATCGCTCCGTCAGGGACAGGGAATATGTACATGCCTTCCAGCCGCGAACCGGTGGGGTTATAAAACTCCTGGCTGATGTTTGTTTTTGCAATCCCGTTTTTACCTATATCAACCTCAACATGGTGGTATTTGACTTCAAGAGGGTATGGGCTTGAACCGGGATTGACGGGGTTCGGAATTACTATCAGCCCGTCCGCCTTAAGCATGCCTGCGAACAACAGCAGAGCCATTGTTGCAATTTTCAAAGTCTTCATTGTATCCTCCTTTACCCTATATTCAGCGTATAGCGTTTAGCGTATAGTTAAAAGCGTAAGATTTCTTTGCCTGCCGTTTGGTGTGTCCGCTTATTTCAAGGTGAACTGCTTTTCCTTCACCTGTGTTCTTATCGCTTTTATGAGCGCTTCATCAAGAGTGCCCGTCCCGGAATATTCGGCTCTCTTTTTCGCAAGATATTTTTCCCTTTCGGAATTAAGAGTTTTTATTTTATTCTGAATATCCGTCCTTTCTTTGCTCATTTTTTTCACATATTCTTCCCGCTCTTTCTCATTCATGTTTTTCATCTCTTCCGGCAGGTTTTCTTTTTTAATGTCCTGAATATTTACGGTTTTTTCATTAACCGCATCCACAAGGTCCCATCTTGAGTTGGTATAACTGTCCGATGCTTTTGCAACCTGCCTTACTATGAGACTCTCTTCCGAAACAGC
>CAZAMK010000164.1:0-3135 GCA_964486345.1 uncultured bacterium | reverse complement strand
ACCATTGCCGCGGCTATGTCGGTGCTTCCCATACCGGTGGAAAATGCGCCTACGGCCCCGTACGTGCAGGTATGGCTGTCAGCCCCGATGATAAAATCACCGGGCATTGTGAGCCCCTCTTCCGGCAGGAGGGCGTGTTCTATTCCCACCCTGCCTATCTCGTAAAACCTGACCTTGTGCGCCTTTGCAAATCTCCGAAGAGTTTTTACAAGTTCGGCGCTTTTTATGTCCTTGCACGGAGTAAAATGGTCGGGTACGAGAACAATTTTTTTCGGGTCAAAGACCTTTTTTGCGCCCGCTTTTTCAAACTCCTCTATTGCCAGAGGAGCCGTTATGTCGTTTGCAAGAACAAGGTCAACCCTGCTTTCTACGAATTCCCCTGCGCTTACCGATTCTCTGTCGGAGTGCGCGGCTATTATTTTTTCGCTTATCGTCATCTTTTTTCCTTTTCCCGAACCTCTGTCTTTATGCCCCTTTATATTTCGCTTTTCCTGTATTTTTTCTCAACAGGTAACGGTTGATGGCGTTAATGTACGCCTTGCCGCTCGCTTCTATGATGTCGGTGCTTACGCCTTTCCCCGGTACCTTAAGCCCGTCTGTTTCAAGAGATACAGCCACCTCTCCCTGTGCATCCTGTCCGCCTGTCACCGCCGTTATCTTGTACTCCTTGAGTACGGGCGTAATTCCGGTTATCCTGTCAATCGCCTTGTAAAGCGCATCCACTGGTCCGTCGCCCCTTGAAGCATCCTCGTATACCTTGTCTCCCTTCTTAATTCTCACGGTTGCGCTCGGTATGGTTGAGGAGCCGGATACGATGTGAAAATACTCAAGCGTGTAAACCGGCTCGTCCGTTTTTGTTTCCTCTTCTTCCGCAAGGACTATCAGGTCGGTGTCGGTTATATCCTTTTTCTTGTCGGCGAGTTTTTTGAATTTCTCAAATATCTGGATGATTTTTTCATCGTCCATCTGAAATCCGAGATTTTCCAGCCGAGCTTTCAGCGCATGCTTGCCGGAATGTTTGCCGAGTACAAGTTCGCTTTCAGGCACCCCTATCATATCGGGGCTCATGATTTCGTAGGTTGCTGGGTTTTTCAAAATACCGTCTTGGTGTATGCCCGATTCATGGCGGAAAGCGTTTGTTCCTATAATCGCCTTATTAGGCTGTACTGGAACCCCAGTCATGGACGACACCATCCTGCTCGTCCTGTAAAGTTCTTTTGTCACAACGTTGGTCGTAAGTTTATAAAAATTCTTCCTCACTGCAAGGTTCATCACAATTTCTTCAAGAGAGGCGCTTCCGGCGCGTTCCCCGATCCCGTTTATTGTGCATTCAACCTGCCTTGCTCCGCATGTTACCGCAGTGAGCGAATTGGCAACGGCCAGTCCGAGGTCATTGTGGCAGTGCACGCTTATGACTACGTTTTCCGGAAGGTTTTTCCTCAAGAATTTAATGAGCGTTCCGTATTCTTCGGAAGCTGCATATCCAACAGTGTCAGGTATGTTTATGGTTTTTACACCCTGCGCTATGACTGCCTTTGAAACCTCAAGGAGAAAATCCGGTTCGGTTCTTGAAGCGTCTTCGGGAGAAAACTCAACGTCTTCAATATGCTTTTTTGCGAGGGCTGATTTCTCAACCGCTATCTTGAGTATCTCATCCTTTGCCTTGTTCAGCTTATATTTCCTGTGTATTTCCGATGTTGCGAGAAATATGTGAAGGCGCGGCTTTGCCGCCGTTTCAAGCGATTTCAAAGCAACCTCAATATCTTCATCTCTGCATCGCGCCAGAGCACAAATAACGGAGTTTTTTATCCTTTTTCCGATATCGCTCACCGCCTTTGCATCATCAGGCGAGGCAATGGGGAAACCGGCTTCTATCACGTCCACGCCGAGGCGTTCCAGCTGTTCCGCTATCTTTATCTTCTCTTCGCTGGTCAAACTCGCGCCCGGAGACTGCTCTCCGTCTCTTAAAGTCGTATCAAATATAATGACCTTTTCCATAATTTTCTCCGTATTTCTTTAATCCCCAATTCTACCACAAAAACCCTCTCTTTCAAAATAACCAGTTTTTAATGATTTCTACTAAGTGGAGTTTGGAAAATACCTGTTTGAATTCACCGGAGAACAAGACGGCAAGTCCCGACTGACAAAGGCAGACGGCCTTTGTCGGGATCCCGATGCATCTTATTCGGGAGAGGAGACAACATCTGTGGGAGGCATCTCCTGATGCCGATTATTTCGAGGTCAGGAGACCTCTCCCACAAGACTTACGACGGGTATCAGGTTTTCCAGTTCGTAGATGGTAATAGCGGCGGCTACAACCGAGGCGGTCTCCACCCTCAAAATCCTTCTCCCCATGCTCGCGGGTACGGCTCCGTTTTCTTTGGCCAGCGAAACCTCGTTTTCCGTATAGCCGCCTTCGGGCCCTACGAAAATTTTTACGGAAAAGCCGCTTTTCAATTCCGGCATACTTTTTACAATTTCCCTCAAAGAAGCGGTTGCCTGTTCCCAGAAGATTACGGATGCATCGGCTTTTATCTTGACCGCATCCTCAAACCGCATGAAATCCCCTATCTCCGTTAACATCTGCCTGCCTGCGATTCTGGAGGATTCGGCGGCTATCTTTTCCCACCGCTTCTTTTTGCCCCACTCCCTGTCTTGATTCAACGAGCCGATGACTCTTTCGCTGAAAACGGGGATTATTCTTTTTACGCCCAGTTGTGAAACATCCCTGACAATTGAGTCCATCTTTCCTTTTTTCGGGATGCTCTGGAAAAGATACAGGTTGAAGGGCAATTCGGCGTCGGATACTTTTTTTGATTCCATGAGTGATGTTTCAATATATTCTTTTCCGCAGGTGATGATTTTTACCGTGTATTCAAAACCGGCGCCGTCAAATCCCGAAAAGGTATCGCCTTCCTTCATCCTCAAGACTTTTGACAGATAACGGAAGGTGCCGCCCCTGATATGTACGGTATGTTTGTCTGTGAGGCAGTCACCAGGGTCAAGATATATCCTTTTCATTGTTACGGAAGGGATAACTATTTATACTTGCTCAAGTCAAATTCAAACTTGCAGGTGTGTACGTCAGTAGTTTCCGGGTCAACGTTGAAAGTGGCGATGAGAGTGACTTTCGCG
>CAZAMK010000163.1:0-3147 GCA_964486345.1 uncultured bacterium | reverse complement strand
ATGCCCTGCACCCTGACCTCTATCTCTCCCGTAGGTATTTTGGGATTTACCGTCTCCGGGGGCCTCTCGGAAACAATGCCTTCCACCATGATCACCCATTCGCTCCTTAGCTGTTTTATCTCTTCAAAGATGCCTGTGGAATTTTCGGGAGAACAGACCGCCTGCGTTATGCCGTACCTGTCGCGGATGTCAAAGAAGGTAACTCCTCCGTGGTCCCTCATGGAGTTTACCCATCCGCACAGCGTCACTTTTCCGCCAAGGTTTGTTTTATTTAATTCTCCGCAGGTGTGGCTTCTCAACATTGTGTCAGCTCCTTTCAGAAAGCGTATAGCGAGGAGCGTTTAGCGTATAGAAAAGCTTTCAGTTCTATTGTCTTTCCTATATGCTCTACGCTGTACCATATACGCCGCTTTTGCTTTTAAATTTACGCTATCCGCCGTTTTTGTTTATTATTTCTTTTATTCTTTCAATGTACCCGTTCCCTGAAAGATTTTCCTGTTCTCCCGTAGCCATGTTCTTAAGAATAAACTCGTTTTTTTCCAGCTCCCTGTCTCCTATTATGAGGCACCATTGCGTCCCCAAACGGTCGGCGTTTTTAAGATGCGCTTTAAGTCCCTTGTCTTCATAATCCGTTTCCGCGGCTATTCCCCCGGTTCGGAGTTCATTGACTATGGAAATGCCCTTAAGCGCCGCCGGTTTTCCCATCGCCGCAAGGTATACGGAAGGCGTTTTTTTGAGGTTGAAATTCACGATGGAGATGAGCCGCTCCATGCCCAAGGCGAATCCCACCGCAGGGGTGTCCGCACCGCCGAGTTCCCTGACGAGCGAATCATATCTTCCGCCCGCGGCTACGGCATTGTCATCGCCTTTCACGTACAGTTCAAAAACGGTTCTCGTATAGTAGTCAAGCCCTCTGACCAGCCCAGTCTGTTTTTTATAGGGTATCCCGGCTTTTTTAATGTATTCTTCAAACTCCGCGAAGTGGTCAATGCATTCTTTGCAGAGAGTTTCCGTAACAGCCGGTGCGCATGCCGCAGATTCCCTGCATTCCGCGTTCTTGCAGTCAAATATCCGGAGAGGAGAAGTCTTCAGTCTTGTCCGGCAGTCTTCGCAAAGTGTGTCTTCTTTCGCGGACAGCGCATTGCGCACTATCTCCGTGTAAGCGGATTTGCACTCCTGACATCCGAGCGTGTTTATGGCGAAATGATAATCCGCAATATTAAGTTTTCTGACCATGAAATCAAGCAGGGCGACCGCCTCGCCGTCAAAAAAAGGGTGTTTTCCGCCCAACAATTCAACACCGAACTGGTAAAACTGCCTGTACCTGCCTTTCTGCGGCCTGTCGTATCTGAACATGGGCCCGCAGTAATAAAGGCGGGTAATTTTCCCGGGGACGGAAGCATCCGATTCAATAAAGGCTCTTACGACCGAAGCGGTGCCCTCCGGACGCAGTGCCAGATGCCTTCCTTTTCTGTCATGAAAGGCATAAATCTCTTTTGAAATGATATCCGAGGAAGCGCCGATGCTCCTTTCAAAGAGCATGCGCTCCTCTATCACGGGAGGGCGTATTTCCCTGTATCCGTGAAGCATTGCGGAGGCTGAAAGAGCGGCTTCGGCAAACTGCCATTTCTCGGTTTCGCCCGGCATGATGTCGTGCATGCCCCTGACTTTTTTGTATCTGTCCATAATAATAAGTCAAAAGTCAAAAATCAAAATTGCAAGTAAAAAGTCAAAATTACAACTTAAAAGTAAAAAGTTTACTCTTTTTCAACTTTTACCTGCGGCTTTTACTTTTGAGTTTTCACTTTTCAGTTTAAAACCTTCGGATATTGAAGGTTTATGCCCATATAATTTACCATAAAACACACTGTTGACAAAAATATTCGCAAAGTATATAATCTTTAAAAGTAAAGCGGTTCAATTCATTCCTCGGTTTAAAAAAATCAGGGTAAAGGAGATTAAAAATGTTAGTAACGGAGAAGAAACAGGAAGTAGTTAAGGATTTTGGAAGGCATGAAAAAGACACGGGTTCGCCAGAGGTGCAGATTGTTCTGATAACCAAAAGGATAGAGGCTCTCAACGAACATTTCGGCAAATTCAAAAAGGATACCAATTCAAGGCGCGGGTTTTTAAAACTTATAGGACAGAGACGCAAGCTTCTTAAGTATCTGCAGACTACCGACCCGGTCAAATATCAGGAAGTCATTAAGAAACTCAACCTCCGGAAGTGATTAAAATGATGAAAAAAATTGAAGTTCCGTTCGGCAGTGCGAATTTATCTCTTGAAACGGGCATAGTCGCCAAACAGAGCCACGGCGCAATATGGGCAAGGATGGGCGACGTTGTCGTTCTTGCCACCGTAGTATGCTCAAAGGAATCGCGGGAGGACCTTGGGTATTTTCCCTTGAGCTGTGATTATAGGGAGCATATTTCCGCCGCGGGAAAGATACCCGGCGGCTTCTTCAAGAGAGAGGGCAGGCCCAGCGAAAGGGAGATACTGGTGAGCCGCCTCATTGACCGGTCTATCAGGCCGCTTTTCCCTGAAAACTATTTTAAAGAGGTGCAGGTCATTGTCAACGTTTTTTCCGCCGACATGGAAAATAACCCGGATATCCTTTCAATAGTTGCGGTATCCGCGGCGCTCACATCTTCCAAAATTCCTTTCAGAGGGCCTGTTGCCGCCGTGAGGGTGGGGTATATTGAGAACAAGTATGTTGTTAATCCGACCTTTAAGGAGATGGAAAACAGCTCTATGAACCTGATTGTTTCAGGTACGGATGATTCAATAGTGTTGGTTGAGGGCGCAGGAATGGAATTTCCGGAAGAGCAGTTCATGGAAGGGCTTGAAATCGGGCACAAAGAGATAAAGAAAGTTATAGAGAAGCAGAAGGAATTTGCCGCAGAGAAAGAGGAAGCGCCTGCGCCGTCGGAAGATTCCGAACTGAAAAACAGTGTTCTCGGATTTATTTCTTCAAGGATAATGAAAGCTTATGAATTCCCCGAAAAAAAGGCGAGGGAGGAATTCTACAAGCTTATGGAAGAGGAATTCCTTGCTCCTTTTGAAGAGGAGAAGAGACCTGCGGTAAAGAAGGTTTTTGAAAAGGTGCTGGCGGAGAATGCCGATGTGCGATGGACGTTTGTGGTGAT
>CAZAMK010000162.1:0-3201 GCA_964486345.1 uncultured bacterium | reverse complement strand
AGCCGCCGCATTTGTTTCCTGGTCTGCCTGCCTTTTTTTGCCTTCCGCTCCTTTCACGCCGTATGCAAGATACGTTTTATTCAACTCCAAACCCAGAGCCGCTATCGCCTTGTCCTGGGGAGCTTCAATGTAGGCAACGGTTTTGTCCTGGTCTATATTGGCGTAAACTCCGTCAGCGATATCCGCCCCGTCTTTCCATCCGGAAGTGACTCCGCTCTGATAATCTCCGCAGTGTATCGTGTTCACTATAATCCCACGGCTGATAGCGCTTTTGCAGGTTTCCTTATAATTTACGCCTCCCTGCGTAAAAGGTTCGTTGCCTGCTATAAAAATCACCTTGTAATCGCCGCTTGATTTGCTCCATTGAAGTTTTTCAACGGCGTCCTTTATCACCCAGCCGCAGTATTCGTCGCCTCCGTTTGTCCTTAAGGAGAAGAGTTCTTCTGATACCTTGTCAAGGTCTGTTGTAAAAGGCATAATCAACCTTATCCATCCTTCTTTAGCGGATAATCCTGTATTGCCGTACTCAAAAAGCGCTACCTGCAGTTCAGGACGTTCTCCCGCTTTTTTTATTGAAGAAAACTCGTTCACGATTGTCCATAACTGGCTTTTTGCCTGGTTAATAAGGCCCTCCATGCTTCCGCTTGTATCAAGAAGAATCGCCATCTGTATCAGCGGCTTTTTCTCCGCCCCGTGGCAGTTAACAAGCAAAGCGAAACTTAAAACAACCAGCGCCTTCCAAACCTTTCTTTTCATATCCATTTTCTCTCTCCTTTACCCGCGCATTTAGCGTATAGCGTGGAGCGTTTAGTTAAAAGCTTTAGCTTTATTGTTTTTCCTATACGCTTTACGCTACCCGCTCTACGCTTTTTTTCAATGATTAGACACGCGGAAATAAAAAAAGTTCCATCTCTTTTAAGAGAGAATGCAAACAGCCGGGCGGTTTCTGAAGCGGGCGTCTGAAGGAGGAGCGTCCCGATGAAAATAATCGGGATGAAGAAGACCGCCTGGTTGTTTGCTTGACTGATGGTTTTTATTTATTAGTCTATCTTTTGGAGTTCTACCGATGGTTTTTGATTCACCACGTTAAGCTGGTAAGGAGGAGGGGATATTTTCTGCAGGGGTTGTTCTTTATACTGTATGATTATTTTGTCTTTTTCTTCAAGAGTATTTACAACGGTATATTCGTTATTTGCCTGTATTGAAGGCACTGCAACAACCATCTTTTCCCTGAAGTCTACATCAGGAAGAGGAAGCGTCAGATTTTGGGCGGTATTTTGAGCCGTCCATATTGAGGTCCATTCTTTACCGTTCCTTATAACTATGGCATTGGGAAACGGTTCTTTCCTTGCCATGCCTGCCGTCTTTGCCGCAAGGGATATTGCTGTCTTCCCGGAGGTGTCCTCGCATACGCTCTTGCCGTCAGCCCCGATATAACAAAATTCTCCCTCCGCCGATTCCGGACTGGCAGAATTTTTGCTCTCTTGGGGTATTGCTTTTTCTTTCTTTACGGCAAATTCTTCTCCCATTCTGACTCTTTCGTCTGCAACCTCGCCTTTTTCCCTGACAGACGCTTCATCCATTTTTACTTTTGCCGTATCTGCGTCAGCCCCGGCGAAGACGGCAGGTTTTTCTGCCTTGCTGATAAGTGAAGACGGCGCCGTTTCTTCAATTACTTCTGCAGATTTTTCATTCACGGGCGCCTTTGCCACCTGAACGCCCTGGGCTCCCTTGATTCCATGGGTTCTGTTGAACGTTATAAGCGATACGGCTATAAGCAGGGCAATCGTTCCGAGCACCGGAAAGTAGAATTTCCTGACGGGCAGAGCGCGAGGTGCTGTTTCAGGGATGCTGTCCATTATCTGCTTTACAAGATTGGCGGGCGGCTGTACGGTTTGCGTTTCTGAAAGCAGTTTTTTTGTTTCCGCCAGACGTTCAACCGCGGTTTTGCATTCTTCGCAGGTTTCAAGATGTGCGGCAACGGAATCCGCAAGTTTCTTATCCAGTTCACCGTCAATGTACAGCGAAAAGATTTCTATGTTTTTGTGGAGTTTCATTTGTTCAACTCCTCCCGGAACGGCAGGATTTTTTCCGAAAGCTTTTGTCTTGCCCTCGCAAGGCGCGACTTCACCGTTCCTGTCCTGCATTTAAGCATGTTTGCTATCTCCTCGTACGGCCGCCCCTCCATGTCCCTCAATATGATAATCGCCCTGTCCCCGGGAGCAAGTGAACTAAGGCATTCATTCACAACCCTGCTTTTCGCATCCTTGCGAAAACTTTCTTCGGGAGTAACTTTTTCAGCCTCCGGTACGTCTTCTATCTGCATTACATTCAGGCCGGCCGAGTATGATGTAAAATTCTGTATTTTCCCTCTCCTTAGGGTGTTTTTCCAGACATTGCAGGTTATCCGGTAAAGATATGTGAATATTTTTGAGCGCCCTTCAAACCTGTCAAATGACTGATAAGCCCTAAGGAACGTCTCCTGTGTAATATCTTTTGCCTGGTGATAATTCCCGCATAACCTGTATGCGAGATTGAACACTCCGCCCATCTCCCGCTTCACTATCTCCTCAAATTCTTCTTTTTTGTTCATAAGGGATAACCCTTACATTTATTAGACGCAGTAAGTGTACAAAAAGTTCCTTATACCGATTTGATTTCATACTGTGAACTCAACTGGTATTACTATACTCTTGACGGCAAATCCGTTTAAATCCTGTCAAGGCAGAGGCTTTTGTGAATAGTCAAACGTCTCCGGCCTGCCTTTCAGTTGCAACTCTATCACCGTCCCATATTTATCAGGCGGCTGTGCGGGGAGCCCCGTTATTGTCAGCTTGCCTTCACACTGCCTGAACTTGAGTTTTTTCGCAGGGAAAAGCATTCTTGCAGATATTACCTTGCTTTTTATTCCCGTTACCACTGCCGTGTTTCCTGGCCACCTGAAGATGTGAAGATAGGTGTTATTCCCTTTTGCCGCAGCCATGCCGAGCATTCCCGCTCCCCAGAACCCGAATCCTGCAGGTATTCTCTCTGTTCCGTAAAACGCCCCGCCATTCTTTTTCAGCCAGACTCCGATATTCTTCAGGCGCATGCTTTCTTCTTTACGGATGCTTCCGTCCGGCTTAGGTCCGATATTAAGCAGGTAATTGCCTCCGTTGGACGCACAGGTTACAAGGTTTTGTATGAGTTGGGTTGCCGGTT
>CAZAMK010000161.1:2734-3236 GCA_964486345.1 uncultured bacterium | reverse complement strand
CCTTCTTCTTTAAGATGTCTTCTGCCGCGGCCGTGTCAGGAACCTTGAGTATAAGAGCCGCCTTTTCGCCTTCCTCCATAATAAACCCGTAGGCATCCTCAATGTTAATTTTCGCATTTTCAAGAATCTTTGCGATGCGGTGAAAAGCACCCACCCTGTCCGGTATCTCGGCAACGACAACGTCCTGCAGGGAAACCAGAAGATTTTTCTTTTTTAGCGCATTAAACGCTTTCCTGTTATCATCCGTCATAAGCTTGATAATGCCGAATGTGCCGCTGTCAGCTATCGTCATAGCCTTAAGGTTTATTTTTTCCTTTTCCAGTATTCCCGTTATCCTGTTTACCTTGCCTGGTTTGTTTTCCACGAATATGGATATCTGCATGCCCATACTACACTCTCCTTTTGTCCAGCACTCTCTGCGCCTTACCCGTTGACGGCGGAAGGGTGCCGGGTTCAACAAGTTCAACAAAAGGCGTGACAAGTATAACATCTTTCAGCGTTG
>CAZAMK010000161.1:0-2724 GCA_964486345.1 uncultured bacterium | reverse complement strand
CTTGCCTGGAGCGCCCTCAACTGGTTAATATCTCCCCTGAAAAACTCCCTTTTTATTTCTATTTCCACGGTCAATACGTCCAGCCCTTCGTTTCTGTCAAGGATAATCCTGTAATTTTTGTCAACCTCCGGCGCCGACATGAGCACGGCTTCTATCTGCGACGGAAAAACGTTAACTCCTTTGACTATAAACATGTCGTCTGTCCGTCCTTTTATGCGGGCAATCCTTCTGTGCGTCCTGCCGCATCTGCATTTCTCCTTAATAAATCTGGTGATATCCTTTGTCCTGTAGCGAATAACCGGCATTCCTTCCCTTTGGAGAGTTGTCAGAACAAGCTCACCTTCTTCTCCTTTTGGCAGGACTTCGCCCGTCGCAGGATTTATTATCTCTCCGTAATAGTTGTCTTCCCACAGATGCAGTCCCTTCCGGTAAATGCATTCAAAAGCTACGCCAGGGCCGTTCATTTCAGAAAGGCCGTAGCAGTTAAACGCCTTTATATGGAACATCTTTTCCAGTTTTCTCCGCGTCGCTTCGGAATGAGGCTCGGCTCCCATTATCGCAATCTTGAAGAAAAAGCGGGAAAGCGGTATCTTTTCCTCTTCAATTACGTGTCCGAGGTAAAGAAGATAGCTCGGAGTTATGTGCAGAACAGTCGCTTTTAAATCAAGAAGAAGCTCTATCTGTTTATGCGTATTGCCGGAACCTACGGGAAGCACGAGGGCTCCTATCTTTTCCGCTCCGTAATGCAATCCGAGCCCGCCCGTAAAAAGCCCGTAGCTCATCATGTTCTGAAAAATATCCGTTTTCCTTACGCCTGCGGCATAAAGGCCTCTTGCAACAAGATTTGCCCAGTTATCAATATCCTTCATTGTATGGAACACAAGTGTTGATTTTCCGGTGGTTCCCGATGAGGCATGCATCCTAACTATATTTGCAAAAGATGTGGTTACCATGCCGGCGGGATAACTTTTTCTTAAATCATCCTTGGTTGTAAAAGGAAATTTTTGTATTTCATGCAGATTATCCACGTGCGGCTTCAGGCCGTACTGCCTAAACAGTTTTTTGTAATACGGGGATTTATTCGCGATTTCCAGAGTTTTGTTGAGTTTCTCAAGCTGAAAACTCCTCAATTTCTTTTTCGTCAGCGTCTCCAAGACCTCATCCCTGAACATTTATAATCCTTTTAATCCACCACGTCCCTTATGAAAAATCCCGTTTTGCTTTCTTCAATAAGTTTTTCGGAAGGTTTTTCTGTAAGCAGGCTCGCGACAATCATAAAAAACACTGATATCAGGAAGG
Source organism: uncultured bacterium (assembly GCA_964486345.1). Classification (GTDB taxonomy): domain Bacteria; phylum Ratteibacteria; class UBA8468; order B48-G9; family JAFGKM01; genus JAFGKM01. Next base: position 1,425 of record CAZAMK010000161.1, on the reverse strand, counting down.
CAAAAAAGCTGAAATGGAACGGCAAAGGTTTTACAAATTTGGCGTACGCGCCGAAGATAACCGCCGCGGCAAAACCGGCGGCCATAGACCATATTGCGCCCTGCCTGTTTGCCCTTTTCCAGTAAAGCCCGAAGATTATGGGAGATACAAAAGTTGCAAGCATGACGCCTATCCCCATCCATATGAGCCGGGCAAGAAGCGCGGGCGGCTTTATCGCAAGCAGAAAACTTATAAGCCCGAAGATTATTACGGCTATGCGGCTGACAAAAGTAACCTTCTCGCCTGACGCGTGTTTCCTGAATATTTGCTTGTAAAAATCCCAGCCGCAGCATGAACCTATGACAAGGAGCAGTCTGTCTGTGGTTGACATAACCGCCGCCAGAATTACGACTGCAAACAGTGACCAGCCGGCCTGGGGCATCGCATATTTTATCCCGACGAGAAAAGCGTCATCCGGCTTATCAAGAGAAATGACGCCCGATGCAACAAGCGTTCTCACGGCCATGCCCGAAATTTTCACAAGGTACATTACCGCAAGATACATGACAAAAACTATAAGCGGCGACCACTTGAAATATTTTCTGTCCTTAACGGCGATGGAATTATTAACTATGTGCGGGGCAGAACCAAGTCCGATCGCCAGAAGGAAAAAGAAAGAAACAAGGAATAAAGGCGTAGCGAACGCATACCCCGCATACGGCGGATGCTGTTGGGGGAAAGAAAGGCGCACGAGATTGGGGTCTATGCCGGCCATCGTACTGTTTATGGCGCCCAGTCCTCCGGCGGCCTTAATTACTATCGGGGCGATTCCCAGCACTCCGAAGACTATTATAAAACCCTGGAAAAGTGTTGTCCATGACACCGCATAAAGCCCTCCGAGGAGGACATATATGACAACTATTATTGCACCTATAAGCAATGCCTGAATCTGCGGTATTCCCAGGAGCCACTTCAAAACTATGGAGATGGCGGTATACTGTCCGACAAGATAGATGAGAGATGTGATTAAAACCGCTAAAGAGGAAATTGTCCTGACCGCTCTGGGACTTTCAAACCTGTATGCCAGATAATCCTGAAGCGTTAAGAAATTTTTTTTCTTGCACACTCCGTAGAGTTTATAGCCGTAAAAGATTATTGCAACCGCACATGTAAGCGGAACAAAAATCTGCTCCCAGAAAGTCGGCCATCCGCCTATATATCCGAGCCCGGCAACTCCGAGAAGAGTCATACCGCTTGTGGTTGACCCGAGGATAAGCATAACGAAGAGCCAGAATCCCATGCTTTTTCCCGCCACTATATAATCGGAAGCGGATTTAATCCTTCTGCTCGCAAACGCCCCTATGATGAGAAGGACAGTCAGATACAAAAAAACTATAACCACTCCGCTCAATCCCATATTACCTATTTCCATTTAATCCTCCCGTT
>CAZAMK010000160.1:1442-3265 GCA_964486345.1 uncultured bacterium | reverse complement strand
TCATATCAGGCCGGTTCTCTGTTGAAGAGGCAAGGACTCTTGCGATAGTCTTGCGCGCCGGCGCTCTGCCGGCTAAGATGAATATGATTTACCGCGAGGTTGTCGGGCCCACTCTCGGGAAGGAAAACATCACGCAGGGCTTCAAGGCATCCCTTTATGGCGGGATTGCCGTAGTTCTTTTTATGGTTATTTACTTTGCGGCGTTTGGAATGCTTGCAAATTTTGCACTCGCTTTAAACATACTTATTTTACTTGGCGTTATGGTGGCGATGAGAGGGGTTCTCACACTGCCAGGCATAGCGGGGATTGCGCTTACCTGCGGCATGGCCGTTGATGCGAATATCCTTATTTTGGAAAGAAGACGTGAGGAGATAAAATCCGGCAAGAGCCCCAAAGCGAGCATTGACTCCGGTTACAAAAGGGCGTGGAGCGCAATCATTGATTCCAATATAACAACGCTTATCGTCGGTCTGATACTCTTTTTGCTCGGGGAAGGTTCTGTGAAAGGGTTCGGCCTTACGTTAAGCATAGGGATAATGGCAAATCTTTTTACCGCCGTTTTTGTCACGAAGGTCATTACTGACTGGGTGATGGTGACAAAGCAAATAGAAAAGGTGAGGATATAAATGGAACTTATCAAAAATCCCAAGTTTGATTTTATAAGCAAAAGAAAAATAGCGTATATCTTTTCCGGCGCAATATTAATCTGGGGGATGGTTGCTTTCGGTTTGCGGGGGAAGGAGAATTTCGGCGTGGATTTTGTAGGCGGCGATATGCTGAACGTAGAATTTACCGTACCTGTATCTGCCGCAGAAATAAGGGGGAAAATAGGGAATTCAGGTGTGAGTTCAGTGCAGGCTTTGGGAACAGAGGGAAAGGAATTCATAATAAAGAGCGAACCCGGCACATCGGATAAAATAATAAGCGCTCTTACAGAAAGTTACGGCAATGCCGGAAATGTTTTTACTGTCAAGGGCAAATCTTTTGTGGCTCCTTCAATGAGCATAGCATTGAGGAAAAAAGCGATTTACGCATTTGTCCTGGGCATCATAGGGATTCTTATTTATCTGACGGTGAGGTTTGAGTTCAGATTTGCGGCGGCGGCAACACTGGCTATTTTTCACGACATGCTTTTTACCGTTGCCGTTCTTGCCATTACCAAAAAACAGATAGATGCCGGAATTATAGCGGCTCTGCTTACCATTGCGGGCTATTCGGTCAACGATACGGTCGTCATTTTTGACAGGGTGAGAGAAAATATAAGGAAGACCAGAAACGACGATTATTATACGATTATTAACGCCAGCATTAATGAAACTTTCAGCAGGACAATACTTACATCGCTGGTAGTTTTATTTGTGGTCGGCATTCTGTTCTTTGCAGGCGGGGAAGCTTTGCATGTTTTCTCACTTGCTTTATTGATAGGATTTACAATAGGAATTTATTCCACGGTGTTTATTGCTACCTCCGTTCTCATAGACTGGCATAAATTCAGCCCGCACAAATTCAAGGTATGATGTGAAGTCAAATTAGTATGAGAGTAATAAGCGGATATTTAAAAGGCCGAAGGCTGTTCTGCCCCGAAGGAAAAAAGAGGGGGATGAGGCCGACGAAGGATTTGGTGCGGGAAGCGATATTTGACGTTCTGCGTGGGTGGATTGAAGGCAAAAGGGTGCTTGATCTTTTTGCAGGGACAGGCGCTCTGGGCATAGAGGCCGCAAGCCATGGCGCACAAGAGGTTATTTTCGTTGAATCGGACAGGGATGCGGTAAATTCCATAAGAAAGAATATTGAGTCCCTGGATATTTCGGATATCTGCACGG
>CAZAMK010000160.1:0-1432 GCA_964486345.1 uncultured bacterium | reverse complement strand
GAAAAGGAAAGGCAGAGAAGATTATTGAGACGCTTGAAAACGAAGAGTTTGACCTGATAATTGCCGACCCGCCCTACGATTATCCCGGGAAGAAGATTGCGTATGTGCTGGAAAGCATTGCCGGACTGAAGGTTGCGGGAGATGATGGAATAATCGTCATTGAACACGGAGACAGAGAGAAGCTTCCGGAGGTTGAGGGGCTGGCGGTTTACAAAGAGAAGGACTACGGAAAGAGCGCGGTATCGTTTCTGAAGGTTTTGAAAAATGAAAAGGACAGCGGTTTATCCGGGCAGTTTTGACCCTATAACCAAGGGGCATATGGACGTGATTGAAAGGGGCCTGTCGTTTATGGACAAGGTTATCGTTTCGGTTGCGGATTATTCAAGGAAAAACCTGCTTTTCACTACGGAAGAAAGGGTGGAGCTCATAAAGTCCATATACAGCGGCAATGAAAGAGTTGAAGTTGACAAGTTTGACGGGCTTCTGGTGGATTATCTTGACAAAAAAGGGATAAATATCATACTGCGGGGATTGAGGGCAGTTTCGGATTTTGAGTATGAATTCCAGATGGTGCTTGCCAACAGAAAGCTCAACAACAAGATAGAGACGGTTTTTCTTACTCCGGGGGAAGAGTATTTTTTCATAAGTTCGTCCATTGTCAAGGAGATTGCGGGGTTGAAAGGGGACGTTTCAAGGTTTGCGCCGGAGGTTGTGGTTGAGGCTTTGAGAAAGAAATTTAATTATTGAGCCGGTTCGTCTTCATTCATATAGCATCGTTGACTTCGTCGGAAGCTGCGTCAACATACTTTTACAGTATGTCTCCTCGCTTCCTTCCTTGTCGCCTTGCTCTCCGACGAATCCGAATCGGTAAACATTAGAATAGTAAATATTCTTGAAAAAGGGGGATATAATGCCGAATCCGAAAAGGAGACATTCCAACAGCAGGACGGGAAAAAGAAGGAACAGCAATCAAAAAATCAAGAAATCATCATTAAGCGTATGTTCCAACTGCGGAGCGTCAAAACTGCCTCACACTGCCTGCAAAGCCTGCGGTTATTATAAAGGAGTTCCAGTAATAGAAACAAAGAAGAAAAAGAAGAAAGAATAATAACGCATGGACAGAAAGAAAATCGTTATTGGAGTTGACGGGATGGGCGGCGACAATGCGCCTTATCCGGTTATAAAAGCCTGCCATATGTTTTCCCAATCCGACGGCATGGATGTTGTCGTTGTCGGAGATGAAAAACAGATTAAGGGAAAGATTGATACGGATAAATATCCGTTTGTCGCCATACAGGACTGTGCAAATTACATAAAGATGCATGAAAAGGTCAATCTGAAACTTTTGAGAGAAAAAGAAAACAGCATGGTTAAGACCATAGAGCTTGTAAAGGAGAAGAAGGCTGACTGCGCGTTAAGCGCAGGCAATACC
>CAZAMK010000159.1:0-3272 GCA_964486345.1 uncultured bacterium | reverse complement strand
CGAGATAAACAATCCGCTTACCGCCATGATAGGATTCGCGGAACTTATCCTCAAAACAAACGAAAAGGTAGACCCGGAGCTGAAGAAGGATATAAGCAAAATTCACGATGCCGCAATGCGCGTATATAAAATCACCACGGGGCTCCTTCGTTTTGCCCGCAAGGAGAAACCCCTGAAGAAGAAAGTCTGGGTAAACAAACTTCTTGAGGAATCCATGGCTCTAAAGGAATATCACCTGCACGTGAAAAACATACAGGTGAAGAAAATTCTGCAAAAGGAACTGCCTCCAGTGAACGCGGACGCAAAACAGCTGGAGCAGGTATTCTTAAACATAATGAACAATGCGGAACATGCCATGGCTGAAAAATCTGACAGCGGTTGTTTGACAATAAGCACATCCCTTGCGAAAGGCGGTATAAAAATAGAATTTCTGGATACTGGGCCGGGCATACCGGAAAAAAACATGAAAAAGATATTTGACCCTTTCTTCACTACCAAACCAGCTGACAAAGGCACAGGATTGGGACTCTCCGTAAGTTACGGTATAATAAAAGAGCATGGAGGCGACATATACGCCGGAAACAGAAAAGAAGGCGGAGCAGTTTTCACAATATTCCTGCCTGCCGGAGAAGATGATGGAAAAAGAGAAAATCCTGATAGTTGATGACGAACAGCCTGTAAGAGAATACCTTGAAAGAGCGCTCAAACATCTTGGCTATGAAATAGCGGGATGCATTGACAGTGCCGACGATGCATTGGAGATTCTGCAAAAGGGAGATATCGCACTCCTGCTGACAGACCTGCATATGCCGGGCAAAAGCGCAATGTACCTGCTTAATAATCATAGGGGGCTTAAAATAAACACAAGCGCAATAGTAGTTACCGCCAGCCAGAATCTTGAAGACGCAATCTCCGCGCTCAATCTCGGCGCGGACAGGTATATTCTTAAACCAATGCGCATTGAGGAAATATCGCATACGGTTAAGAGCGTTCTGGAAAAAAGGCAGCTGCTGATTGAAAACAAGGAATACCAGGAGCACCTGGAGACGAAAGTGCTTCTTCGCACTAAAGAACTTAATAAAACGATGGAAGCCCTGAATTCGTCAAAAGATTACATAAAACGTTCTTATATAGAGAGCATTCAGCGACTGACTGTAGTTGCGGAATACAAAGACGAACAAACGGGTTCTCATCTAAGGCGCATAGGCCTCTATGCGAAAATCATGTCTGAAGAGCTGGGTTTGTCCGCTGAAGAAACAGAGATCATTTACATCGCCAGCCCCATGCATGACCTTGGTAAAATCAGCATCCCCGACAGAGTTCTCTTAAAACCCGGTTCTTTAACGGCAGAGGAATTTGAAATAGTAAAACAGCACACGGTCATCGGAGCCGACATACTGAAGGATTCCGATTCTGAATTTCTCCGCACCGCCCAAAAGATTGCTCTAAGCCATCATGAAAAGTGGAACGGCACAGGATATCCGCAGGGGCTCAAAAAGGAAGAAATACCTATTGAAAGCAGAATAACCGCCATCGCCGACCAGTATGACGCCATCCGCAGCCGCCGTCCCTATAAAGAAGCAATATGCCATGCCGACACATGCAAAATACTGCTTGAGGGCGATGCCAGATCAAGCCCTGACCAGTTTGACCCGCAGATAATTAAAATCTTCAAAAAATGCCACGAAAAATTTGACAGAACTTATGAATCCGTCCGGTAATGTTGTATAATAAAAATCATGGCTATAAGGATTGGCATCGGACAGATTGATACAACCGTCGGAGACATCGGCGGCAACTGTAAAAAAATACTTTCTTTTGTTAAAGAAGCCGCCTCCAAAAAGGTTGACATTGTGTCTTTTCCGGAACTTGCCGTAACCGGTTATCCCCCCGAAGATCTCCTCTTGAAACCCAAATTTGTGCGGGATAACATTAAAGCATTATCCTCCCTTCAGAAAGAAATAAAAGATATTATTGCCGTCGTCGGTTTTGTGGATTCCAAAAACAGATTGCTCTACAACTCGGCTGCGGTACTTCATAAAGGAAAGAAGATAACCGCATGCCATAAGGCTCTTTTGCCGAACTACGGCGTTTTTGATGAAAAGAGATATTTTGCAATCGGAGAGAACAATAGAATTTTCAGATTCCCCGGCATTTCTTTCGGCATCAATATATGCGAAGACATCTGGCATGAGAGCGGACCGGCAAAAGAACAGGCGTCTGCGGGAGCAAAACTGCTGATAAACATAAATGCATCCCCCTACCATCTCGGCAAGACAATACAGCGGGAAGCGATAGTGAGAAAACAATGCGTTAAGAACGGTGTTTCCATTTGCTACACTAACATGGTAGGAGGGCAGGACGAACTTGTCTTTGACGGGAACAGTTTCATAATGGACGGCAGAGGAAGAGTCATTGCAAGAGCGGAATCCTTTAAAGAAACACTGCTTGTATGCGACATACCTGAAATGGAATGCCGTTCAGGCAGGAGGATGATATCCATCCCCCACAAAAGTGCGAGGATAAAATTTCCCGTCTCTCCGCAAAAATATAAGAGACTTGCCGATGAAGAAGAGGTTTATTTAGGACTTGTGACGGGACTGAAGGACTATGCCGTAAAAAACGGCTTTAAGAAAACTGTTCTCGGGTTGAGCGGAGGCATAGACTCGGCGATTGTCGCTGCAATCGCCGCAGATACTTTAGGCGCCGAGAATGTTACGGGCGTATTCATGCCCTCGCGGTATTCTTCAAAAGAGTCGGGGCAAGATGCGGCGGAACTTGCTCTAAATCTCGGCATTGAATTTCTGGAAATACCCATTGAAAATATCTTTTCTGCGTGCCTTGAAACACTCTCTGTAGTATTTGCCGGCATGAAGCAGGATATAACGGAAGAAAACCTGCAGGCCAGGATAAGAGGCAACACGGTCATGGCTCTTTCCAACAAATTCGGATGGCTGGTACTGACAACCGGAAACAAGTCTGAAATAAGCGTGGGCTATGCCACCCTTTACGGCGATATGGCCGGCGGATTTGCAGTGCTTAAAGACGTGTATAAGACCTTAGTTTACAAACTGGCTGAATACAGAAACTCCGCAAGCCCTGTCATACCTTCAAGGATAATCACAAAACCTCCCAGTGCGGAACTCAAGCCTAACCAGAAGGACCAGGACACCCTGCCTCCTTATGAAATCCTTGACGGCATACTCAAGGACTACATAGAAAAGGATAAAAGCTATTTGCAGATTGTCTCGGCCGGCTTCAGGAAAGAAACG
>CAZAMK010000158.1:0-3357 GCA_964486345.1 uncultured bacterium | reverse complement strand
ATTCCGGAAAAAGATGAATGGGTGAATAAAGCTGTGAGCGAATTCAGAAATTTCATTAAGGCACTTACCGGGTTTTCTCCCGGACTGGCCGAAGAATGCCCGTTAAAGGGAAAAACCGCAATATATTTTTTACCGCCTGACTGCCGTATGTTTAATGAGCTTTTTGAGCATCCGTTTTTTGAAAATTTCAGCTTCCACCCCGGTTTCCAGGCATACCGTATCGCACCGCTTTCAGGCAGTACGGGGCTTGTTGTCCAGGGGCTTGACGGCGAAGGAGTTTACTGGGGTATGAAGACTCTTAAACAGATACTGAAGATGGAAAACAAGATATTGTATCTGCCGCTAATGCTTGTTGCAGATGGAGCGGATATGGAAGAAAGGGGCATCTGGAGCCAGCCTTTCGGAACCACAAGCCCCTGGGATGACAGAGAGAAATCCCTTGCTCATTACAAACGCTGGATAGATTGGATGAGCGACCACAAGCTGAATCTCTTTGAAATTATGACGGTAGGAAGAGGAGGGCTTTGTTACCGCAGTAAAGCGCATCCGGAATTTAACCATGCCGATGTCGCGGACAGGGAGTACTTTATAAGTGAGTTAATGCAGTATGGGAAGGAACGCGGAATGCGCATGGTCCCCATCTTTTCCCATCCGGAACTTTTTGAATATATAGGCAAAAAATTTCCGGAAATCGTCCCTGACAACAGCGTTAAACACAATGGCATACAAATAAAAATCGCGGTAAATTTCTTCCATGACGGGACGCGGCGCGTATTACAGGATATAGCGGAAGAGCTGATGGAATTTCTGTCTCCGAGGGGATTGTGTTTCTGGATGGCAGAGAACAGTCTGCATTCCCTGAAGCTGGAGGAGAGAGCAGGGCGAAGCGAATTCATGCAGGAAGCCTTGGTTTACTCGGAAATTGTGAAAACGCTCCGCAGAGGGGCGTCATGTCCGGAGTGCAGAATACTGCTTTCACAGGGGTCTTTTCCTGAAAACCTCAAGATTATACGCGTAATTCCGCCTGACGTTAAGTGGATATACTACAATGGAGAGCGCTCGGGAACATACAACATACGCGAAAAAAATCCGATTCACCGCGACATAGCGGCAGCTGCGGCCGAGGGACACTGGATATCGCTGTGCAACGCTCTGTGCGGGATTCCATGCAGGCCCAATCACATGGCAGCTATCCGCAGGAACACGGTATATGCCGTAAAGGCCGGATTGAAGGGAATAGACGGAATGTCCTTTGCTTTTCCAGCCGACAGAATGGCCATGGCGGTTGCGGGAGAATATTCGTGGAATTCCGGCGGACGGTCCCTTGAGGACGTCCTGCGTACAGCCGCAATTGACGAAGGCGTGAAAAATGTTGATGATCAGGTTAAGGCATACATGCTGTATGACAGAGCAAATTTCTCGCAGGCAATACTCAATTCTCAAGGGATAGGCCAGCCGTTCGGCAATTTCTCCAGGTTTTCAGCCATGCTTGAAAGAATAAAGAACAATGAAAAGGTTGATGAACTTATAATGGTGGTTGCAGACAGCATGGAAACTCATGATATCCCGGCTCTTGCCATGGCCGCGGAAGATGTGGAAACTGCCCTTGTATTTGCCGACTCCGGGGCAGATGAGCTTTTCCGCCTTCGCTGTGAGTACCTCCTGCGCCTTATCCGCGTGAGCATCAAAGTCGCGCGTGCATTTTATGTAAACTGCCGGGAGAAGAGTTGGGATATGCACAAAGGGGCGTGGACGGACTACCGCAACGAACTGCTGTCCATCCTTGCCGGTTTGAAATCAGAGGTGGAAAAGGACATGTCGCTGTATGGGAGACTTGCAAAAATGGAGGGATGGTCGTCAAGCATGGCAGGAGCAATAGGTTCTGCAGAAGATCCGTTGTCGGAAACCGCAAAGGCGGCAGGTGAAATAGATGTCAGAAAGGTAACCTCGTCAATAGAGACAGATACGAAAACCTGATTGACAAACGGACTGCATAGGTTGATGCATGGATTGGTATGAACTGAAAATGCTATCATCAGCAAGCATGTTTGAAGAAAACATTCCATGAAAAAAACAGAGAAACAGGCGCAGGAATTTTTGAAGAATGAAACCCAGTTTCATCTGGGATTCCTGCCCACCGAACAACCGCATCCGAAGACTTCAGGATTGGACGAAGTGTGTAAAAAAAATACTGCCGCGGGCATAGAAATGCTTATGAGTGTTGACAGAGATATTCTGCCAAAGGCCGCCCATGCAGTGAACTCCGGGGAATTCAGGGATCTGCTTGCTTCAATGAAAAAATCCCTTCAGGCAGGCGGAAAAATTGTCTTTTCCGGATGCGGGGCCACAGGACGCTTGAGCATACTTCTTGAGGCTTCGTGGAGAAAAGCCTGCATCTGCCTGCCGGAAATGGAAAACAGAGTTTTCAGCATAATGACCGGAGGCGACTATGCTCTGGTCAGGTCTGTGGAATCGTTTGAAGATTATGCGAGTTTCGGCAGAAGGCAGGTAAAAGACCTCGGGATAAGCTCTGCGGATACGTTCATTGCCGTGACAGAGGGCGGCGAGACATCGTCAGTTCTGGGGTCGGCTTTGCAGGCGGCGGACGACGGAGCCAAAGTTTTCCTCGCATTTAATAATCCGGAGAAACTTCTGTGTGAAAGGATTGAAAGGTCAAGAGAAGTGATAACAGACCCGCGTATAACCGTTTTTGACCTGTGCACGGGTCCAATGGCGATAGCCGGTTCAACGAGGATGCAGGCGGTAACGTCCGAATTGCTGGTTTTCGGCTATGCTCTGCAGGAAACCTTTAACTCTTTTTCAATGGCGGGCGGAGCGGATCCGGTAGAAACATTTGTGGAATTACTTGACGATCTCATCGGGAAACGTGCTCTTGAGACACTTTCGGATTTCATTGAATATGAGGAGCGTCTTTATTCAAAAGGAGGGCTTGTAACTTACTTTGCAGACAGTGCACTGCTGGATATTTTTACCGACACAACGGAACGCGCCCCGACTTTCATGCTGCCGCCTTTCGTGAAGTGGGGCGACAATCTTTCTCCCCAGTCATGGGCTTTTGTCAAAAATCCTTTATACGCCACGGAAAAAACATGGGTAAAGACTCTCGGGAGACAACCGCGCTGTCTGGAATGGACAATTCAGGATTACGTGCTCCTGAACGCTTCTAAGAATATTATAAACAACCCTCCGTCCATCAACGCCGCTGAATTTTTAAAGTTTAAAATAGGCAGTGAAAGGGATGAGAGGAGATTCAAGGATAGGCGCTCGGCGGCGGTGGCTGTCCTGTCTGTATCTGATATAACTGGGAAAATTGAGAAGTTTCTTGAATGTTTTGAT
>CAZAMK010000157.1:0-3375 GCA_964486345.1 uncultured bacterium | reverse complement strand
TATGGTGGTGGGAGAAGGGATAGAGGTATGAGGAGAACAGAAAAAGGGAGGATAAATACTCTTTATCCAGCCAGCTTTCTTCAGCGGGACGTTTGGCCGCCTCCAGCGGTCGGCTTGCACTTGGCGAATCACCTCACGACCCTGATGCAGAACATCAGGGACCGAGCTCGTTCGGCGCTTCGACACCCGCTTCAGAAACTGTCTGGATAAAGTATGGATGCATTACAGGGTTCTCAACGAGAAGATACGCGGGGCGATTGAAAGCGGCCGGACGGATATATCCATTGAAGGTGTCTGCGGGCAGAGGTATATAGGCGCCGGCCTGAAAAAAAGCGGCGTACGCATCACCGCAAACGGCATTCCTGGCAACGACCTCGGAGTTTTTATGGACGGTCCCGAGATAACGGTCAACGGGAATGTTCAGGACGGCGCCGGCAATACCCTCAATTCCGGCAGGTTAATAATACACGGAAGTTCAGGAGACCTTCTCGGGCATTCCATGAGGGGCGGTGAAATCTTCGTTAAGGGAGACGCGGGCTACCGCGTCGGAATACACATGAAGGAATATAAGGATTTTTATCCCGTCATAGTCATAGGGGGGAGCGCCAGAAGTTTTCTCGGGGAGTATATGGCCGGCGGTATGATAATTCTCCTGGGTTTGAAAAAAGACAGGCGCATATCAGGGGATTTTCTCGGCACGGGGATGCACGGCGGAGTAATATATGCAAGAGGCGGTTCGGACGGATGTCAGTTAGGAAAAGAAGTGAAGGTGTTCAAGGTTGACGGGGATGATGAGAAAAAGATAAAAAAGTATGCGGAGAGGTTTGCGGAGTATTTTGATTACTCTCCTGAAAAGATACTGGAAGAAGAGTTTTTAAAAATAGTTCCTATTACTCACCGGCCTTATGGTAAAATATACAGTTATTGATAACGGCTTAATTTCATCCGGACAACTTCGTTGGCTTCTTCGCAAGCTTTCTCGGCGTATGAACTATACGCCTCGTTGCTTGCTCCTTGCCGTCTTGTTCTCCGGCGAACTTAAACCATTAATGTTACAAGGTGTATCAGATAACGGTTTAATTTTCCGCCGTAAGGTGTTGGCGAACCTAATCTGATAGTTCTGTTTTTCGATGACAAATGCGGGGAGAAAATTTATGCGTATTATTGAGGTGCGGAATAAGAAGGGCGTTCCCGATGTTTTCGGCCAGGATGTCAGGAAAAACATAAAGGAGATGGGTATATCCGGGATTGGAGAGGTGCTTGCCTCGGAGATTTATGGGTTTGAGGGGTCTTCGGGGGATGAAGAACTGCGGTATATCGCCGAAAATATCCTGGTTGATTCCGTAATACAGGAATATTTTCTTAACGGCGGTAAACAATCCTCCGGAGAAGACAGGTTTGTTGTAGACGTTTTTTATAAAAAGGGAGTTACGGACCCGGTTGCGGATACGGTGAAGACGGCAGTGAAAGATGCCGGGATAAAAACCGATATATCCGTATCTACGGGGAAAAGATATTATTTAAAAGGCAGTTTGACGGAGGAAGACGTGAAATCCGCATGTATGAAACTTCTTGCAAATCCGCTTATACAAAACTATTCAATCAGTTATGAAAAGGGAAAGTCTAATGTCTGAATACGTATCGGAAATTAACATCATCGGAGCCGAGGACAAAGAGCTTCTTGAGATAAGCGGGAAAAACCTTCTTGCACTCAATCTTGAAGAGATGCAGGCCGTAAAGAAGTATTTTACGACTGTCGGAAGAAATCCAACCGACTGCGAGTTGGAAACCATAGCCCAGACATGGTCGGAACATTGCTGTCATAAGATATTCAGGTCGGATATAAATTATACGGAGAGCGTGAAGGGTGAAATCCGCAGTGAAAGAATCAATCTCCTCAAAGAAATCAGGAAAGTGACCGAAATGCTTGACAGTGATTTCTGCATATCCGTCTTCAAGGATAACGCCGGGATTGTTAAGTTTAGCGATGAGTACGGCATCGCATTCAAGGTTGAGACGCACAATCATCCCTCCGCTCTGGAGCCTTACGGCGGGGCAGGGACCGGCATAGGAGGAGTAATAAGGGATATTCTCGGCGCAGGCAAGGGCGCAAAGCCCATAATGAACACGGATGTGTTCTGTTTCGGAATGCCGGATGCGGATTACAGACAACTACCCGAAGGCGTACTGCACCCGAGAAGGATTTTCAGGGGAGTGGTGAGCGGGGTGAGAGACTACGGCAACAGGATGGGTATCCCCACGGCCAACGGGGCGGTTATTTTTGATAAGGGATACCAGAACAACTGTCTTGTTTTCTGCGGAACTGTCGGTATAATCCCCCTCAAAAACGTTGAAAAGAAGGTCGTTGAAAACGATTATATTGTCGTCATCGGAGGCAAAACGGGGCGCGACGGGATTCACGGAGCGACGTTTTCCTCAATACAGATGGATGCAAACGTATCTACAAACGTGGTGCAGATAGGCAATCCGATAGTTGAAAAGAAAATGATGGACGTTCTTTTAATCGCGGCAGATGAGAGGCTGTATAATTTTGTGACGGACTGCGGAGCGGGAGGCCTGTCATCGGCAGTGGGAGAAATGGGCAGTGAAACGGGCGCCGAAGTTATGCTGGAAAAGGTGCCTTTGAAGTACAGTGAGCTTCTGCCGTGGGAGATATGGATTTCCGAATCGCAGGAGAGGATGGTTCTTTCTGTGCCGGAACAAAATCTTGAGAGACTTCTTGAGTTGTTTGCTTCAGAGGACGTAGAGGCGGCGGTTATCGGCCAGTTCAAAAAAACCGGAAAACTGGAGATTTTTTATAGGAACGAGGCGGTTTGCAGGCTTGACATGGATTTTCTCCACGGCGGGGTTCCTCCCAGAAACCTGAAAGCAAGTTTTTGTTTTTCAGGGAAGGCGGAGTACAGGAAGGATTCCGATGCAAAAACGACGGACTGGCCGGCGCGCATCCTTAAACTCCTTGCGGATATCAACATAACTTCAAGAGAAACGGTTATAACCCAGTATGACCATGAGGTGCAGGCGCATACCGTCCTGAAACCGCTTGCCGGAATGGAGCACAGCGGTCCTTCGGATGCCGCCGTTTTAAAACCGCTTTACGACGATTACAGGGGTATAGCCGTGGCCTGCGGCATAAATCCTTTCTATGGCAGGCATGACCCGTATTTGATGGCAGGATGCTGTATTGAAGAGGCGTTGAGGAATATTGTCGCTTCTGGGGCAGACCCGGGAGCGGCGGCCATCCTTGACAACTTCTGCTGGGGAGACGTCAATGATGAAAAAAACCTCGGTGCTCTGGCAAGATGTGTTAAGGGATGCAAAGACTTTGCGCTGAAATATAAACTTCCGTTTATCTCG
>CAZAMK010000156.1:0-3413 GCA_964486345.1 uncultured bacterium | reverse complement strand
TGACTTCTATTAAATCCATATCTTGCGAAAGGTGGAAACAAGTCCCATATTTTTCACGGTAAGCAGGCTTATGAATCCGGTAGTAAGGAAAATAGCCATCGGGTCATTACTGCCTGATTCAAATTCAAGCAGGGATTTTAGAGGTTTCTTGAGACTTATCCGTTTTGACCGTAGGACGGAAAAAACAACTGCGGCGTCGGTCGAGGAGACGATGGAGCCAAGGAGCATTCCCTCCCAGATGGAAAATTTCAGTATATATATCGCGAAAAAACCTGTTATGACCGCTGTTAGCAATACTCCGACAGTTGACAGCACAACTCCGTGCCAAACGATTGGTTTTGTTTCTTTCCAATCAGTATCAATACCGCCTGAAAAAATAATGAAGATGAGCGCCACCAGGCCTATGGACTTTGCAGCTTGGGCGTTGTCAAACGGAATCCCCCCTATGCCTTCTGAACCGGAGAGCATTCCAATCCCTAAAAATAGCAGAAGGACAGGAACGGCAAACCTGTCAGAAATCTTGCTGGAAATAACGCTTACAAACAGCAGTGCCGCAACCCACAGCAAAATTGACTCTATTGTCATAATTGGAGCTTCTCTTTCATTAAGGGAGATAA
Organism: uncultured bacterium; assembly: GCA_964486345.1. Taxonomy (GTDB): domain Bacteria; phylum Ratteibacteria; class UBA8468; order B48-G9; family JAFGKM01; genus JAFGKM01. Next base: position 2,796 of record CAZAMK010000156.1, on the reverse strand, counting down.
CAGCAGTTCAAGTCTTATCTTCTGCGAGTTTTTAAAAAACAGGAATCCCTTGATTATTCCCAATCCATACATCATCTAAAGACTCGGATATGGATGCTGCTTGTAATCACTCTTTCAAGTTGTCCGGCATTCAGCAGATCATAGATTGTTTCTCCGGACAGCATTGGAAAACCATCCTGCAAACACTTCTTAAGCTCCGTCCTTCCGCTACAGTAATACACCTTGCCTCCGGCTGTGACGAAAGATCCAAAACTCCCTCCATGAAAACTGTTGGAAGAACAATCCTTTTCTGCTTCTCGCTTCGAGACAAAGAGCAAGATGCTTACATCTTCACTCTGTGCCAGGTGAAAGGTTGCACATCGCAGTGCCAATTGACAGATCTCCGGGTCGGCCGTCATTATTACTATGGCCGCCTTTCTGCCTTTTTTCCGTTCAGTCATCATCTTTCTCGCTAAACGTCGTAATGACCAGCCGCCTCTGGCTGATACAGAATATCAAGCACTTTCAGTCTCACCTCTCCTCCAGGGACTCTCCACAAAATGATATCTCCTTTCCGATATCCAATCAGAGCTGTTCCAATCGGCGCAAGGATGGATATTCTGCCGCTATCACTGTCAGCATGATCCGGAAAAACCAGAGTGTACTTAATTTTCTCCGCTGTATCCAGATCCAGCAAGCGAATCGTTGAGTTCATCGTAATCACGTCATTTGGGATATCACACGACTTAACCACGGTTGCTTTGTCCAGTTCGCCCTCGAGTTCTCGCAAATGCTCTGCCTTCTCCGCGCCGTGTCTCTTCTTAACAGCCAACAACTCTCTAAGTCTTTTCATATCGTATTCGGTAACAAATAGTCTTCTTTCGCTCATAGCCCCTCCCATATGCTCCTTAAGCATAGAAACGCTCCCATATCTTTCTGCTTTTCAAATCAAATTCGCCATATATCCTTGACCGCCGGCATATTGTATTCAATTCCTGCTTTTTTGTCAAAACTACTAGAATAGCAAAACAATAAAATTCAATAGAGACCAGCGCAATATTTTACTTGACAAAATAACTATAACAGGGTATTATATAACCATGCGGAATCCTACTTTAAGATTAAACCATCCTGAAGCAAGCAGAGAGAGACTCCTATCTTATGCACGAGAAGTTCCTGGAGCTTATGTCGGGATAAAGATAGCGGCTTTATTGCTGACACAGGAGGGTCAACGGCCAGGATGGACCACCCGTGTATTGGGTTTGACGCGGCAGAGCTTGAATACATGGATGCATCGGATAAACGAGGAAGGACTGCAAGGGCTGAATCCCAAGCCGAAATCTGGCCGTCCTACCCGTTTAAAATCAAGAATTCAAGGTCAGTTGAGAGACCATTTAGATAAGCCTCCTTCCGCTTTTGGATTAGAAAAAGAGCGATGGGACGGACCTACACTAGTGGTTCATCTCAAACGCACCTTCGGAATACAGCTAAAAGTCCGTCAGGCTCAATACTGGATACGTCGCCTGACTCTCTCCCAATGAAGCCAGATCGGTCAGTTCTATACATCCAGACTTATACCGGAACAGCTCAACAAACTGTACTATCGCATTTTCAATTTTTATTCATTCATGCTTATTATTCCTGAACGTTTTGTCTAATTACTTTCTGCGTAGACTACCGATAAAAACGCAGAAAACAGGTTGTAAACATTAATCAATGCCCGGGGGTGAACATGGAAAGAATAAAAAATATTTTTACATGGGAAGCCGGCAAAAAGGGTAAATCTCTGGAGTCTATTTTAATGGAGCATGCAGAAAAAGTGTAAGAGTGCGTTTTTGAGATGTACAGCTGCAGAAAAATAAAATACTGCAATAGCTGAACGAAGACTATCTCCCTTTAACCGAGATTTACCGGCCTCCATGAAGTCCTTAAGCCAGCTGTAGTATATTGTCAGCGAGCAGGGTATAGTACACCCTGGGGAAAAAAGCGCAGGTAGATTTCGGCTCTGCCGGATGGATATTTGACCCTATCAGGCAGTTTAAATCTTTGTCAACAGGATACGCTCTGAACTTGAAATCCTTTGGGATTTTCCACGTAAGGGTCCCTCCCCCGGCACGAAGAACTGCCCCAAAAAAATGGACAACCCTTATGTTTTGTTATACCCTACTAAAAAGAACGCTTTGAAGGGGGTACCAATGCGGAGAAAAATCGGAGCGGAATTTGTAGGAACATTCTGGCTGGTTCTCGGAGGATGCGGAAGCGCGGTCATCGCCGCAGGATTTCCTCATGTCGGCATAGGACTGCTCGGGGTCGCACTGGCTTTCGGCCTTACGGTAGTAACTATGGCGTACGCAATAGGGCATATCTCCGGATGCCATCTAAACCCGGCTGTCTCTATCGGACTCTGGGCAGGAGGCCGCTTTCCTGCAAAAGAACTCTTCCCCTATATTATAGCCCAGGTGTCAGGAGCGATTGTTGCGGGTGCGGTTCTTTATTTTATATCCAGTGGCATTCCTTCCTTTAACATATACGGAGGCCTTGCCTCCAACGGATTCGGAGAACATTCTCCCGGAGGATATTCCCTGCAGGCCGCATTCATTTGCGAGGTGGTAATGACCATGATGTTTCTGCTCATTATTCTCGGGGCGACTGACGGACGCGCACCCAAGGGATTTGCACCCATAGCCATCGGATTGGCGCTGACGATTATCCACCTCATAAGCATCCCCGTAACCAACACATCGGTAAATCCCGCGCGGAGCACAGGCGTAGCTCTGTTTGCCGGCGGCTGGGCAATTTCACAGCTGTGGCTGTTCT
>CAZAMK010000155.1:599-3452 GCA_964486345.1 uncultured bacterium | reverse complement strand
TACAAGTCGTCCCTTTTCATCGTAGAAATCCTGGCGCCTCGGAAGGAAGTCTTTCCCCACAAGGAATATCAATTTTCCCCACAGGACAGGGACTCCGGGATTGGGCACTGATTCAATCTTCCATAATTCTTTGTCCTGCACAATCTCTGTGCCTGCCAGCCGGTGTTTGTAATCATTGACTATGGTTGTGGCTTTTATCATATCGTCATAGGTGAAATCGCTTCCTTCCCATGTTTTCACGAGATATGCGGGTGAAATCTTAGCCAGTTTTTCAATTTTCGGATCATATATCCAAAGCATCTTTCCCGACTTTAGCGTTACCTGTCCCGACTGCTTTGCCGGCTCCACTATTTTTATCAGGGTATTGTTTGCGCCTTCCATCCAGAAATCGGCAATCAGCTCCCTGCCTGTTTTCGGAATTTCCATCTTTATCCTGCCCTGACTGGAATTCCCCCGCATCCTTTGTTCCATCTCCTTCATAATCTGCTGTCCCGTTATTGCATCGGAGAAAACGGCGGCCGCAAGGAAAAAGAAAATACAGAGAGACATATGCGCCGTCATTTTACAGCGTTGATTATTCTTTATTGAAAACATGAAGAATTTCTCCCGTGTACATCCGGTGATAATCCTTCTCCGGATAATTGTTCTGTATTGAGGCATCCGCAAAATTTCTCGGGTCTATATCATGGAAATATATCTTTCTGCATTCAATGACGGTTTTTGCTTCTTTGAACGACATTCCGTTTTCGGGCGTCTGAAAAACGGTGAGCCCCGTTTTCTTTATCTTGTCGGTATCCCTTCCGGAGCTCTGCCCGCAGAATTCAAGAATGCCGCGGTATTTCTCTTCAAAAAAGGAAAGAGTGAATATGCCGTTTTCCTCCACGAATTTATATGTGTATCTGTTTGGCCTTATAAAGATGAAACAAACGTTTCTATTCCACAAAAAGCCGAATCCGCCCCACGCGGCCGTCATGGTATTGAAAGACTCCGGTTTGCCGGCTGTGATAAGCATCCAGTCTTTTCCTATGAGCTTGAATGCGTTGTCCCCTAAATTCTCCGGTTGTATCTCTTTGAACATTTTTACGCTCTCCTTTAAATGCAGGCTTTCCGCCAAAAATTTAACCTTATATTTTATCTTATAATGCTCATGTAAACAAACCGGGCTCGGAATTCTCCTGATTTTTTTTCTTTCCGCCGTGCGACTGCCACTGTATTTTATAAAGGTTGCGGTAAATCCGCCCTTCTTTCAGCAGTGATTCATGCGTGCCTTCCTCCGCAATTCTCCCGCCGTCTATGACAAGTATCCTGTCGGCTTTTCTTATTGTTGAGAGGCGGTGGGCGATTATGAATGCGGTGCGGGAGGATATCAGCCTTTCAACCGCCTCCTGTATCAGGGATTCCGTATGTACGTCAACCGAAGAAGTCGCTTCGTCAAGTATCAGGATGGGCGGGTTTTTCAGAAGAGCTCTCGCTATGGCAATCCGCTGTTTTTCTCCCACGGAGAGTTTTATGCCTCTTTCTCCGACCTCGTTTTCATAACCGTTCGGCAGAGCGGTTATGAACTGGTGGGCGTTTGCGGCCTTTGCGGCGGCAGTCACTTCTTCACCGGATGCATTTCTTTTACCATAGGCGATATTTTCAAATATTGTTCCGTTGAAAAGGAAAGGCTCCTGCGCAACAATCCCGATATTGCCGGAAAGATTCTTTAATCGTATCTTTTTCACGTCTATGCCGTCTATAGTAATCGTTCCCGAGTCAGCCTCATAAAAACGCGGGATAAGGCCTGCTATCGTGCTTTTTCCCGCTCCCGTTTGTCCGACGAGCGCAATTTTTTTCCCGGGATTGGCTGTGAAACTGATATCTTTTAATATTACCTCACCCTTTTTATATGAAAAATATACATTTCTGAAAGATACTTCGCCTTTTACAGGCTCAAGGAGATCAACTGCATCTTTGGCATCCTTTATTTCAGGTTCGGCATCAATAATCTCAAATATGCGTTCGCTTGCCGCCCTTGCGTGCTGGAGCATGTGGTTGAACATATTCAACTGCCTGACGGGCATGTAAAAAAGGTTGAGGTAGAAAAGAAAAGCGACAATCTCCCCCGGAGTGGGCGTCCCGTAAATCATTGTTGAGCGTCCGCCGTACCAAAGCACCAGTACGGTTCCGATGGAACTGAAAAACATTATCTGCGGGAAAAACCCTGACCACAGCTTTATTGCTTTCATGTTGGAAAGCAGATAGTTACTGCTTTTTGACGCAAATCGCTGTTCTTCATAATCTTCTTGTGAAAAACTCTTTATTTCCCTGATTCCCGAGATGTTATCCTGAAGTATGGCATTCATGTCGCCGAGGTCTTTTCTCACCTGGCGGTATATCATGTGTGCGCGTCTCATTATGATAAAGGTAAGTGCGGCAAGTATAGGTAGGGGAATGCTTGCCGCAAGAGCCATTTTGAAGTTAAGCTTGAATAATATTATTATAATTCCCAGCAGGGTTATTACCGCCACCGTGAATGTATCCGTTCCTTCCACGATGACTCTCTCAACCTCGTTAACGTCGTTTGTCACCCGGCTCATGACGGCGCCGGTCTGTGTGTTGTCGTAATAACCGAGGTTCAGTTGCTGGAGATTATTATAGGTGTCGGTGCGCAGGTCGTGTATGATTTTCTGCCCAAGCTTGCCGAGAATGAAGGTTTTTACGCCGGAAAGAACCGCACTTAAAAGGAAAGCTCCGGTGAGAAGAATCAGCATTAAATTCAGGCGGAACAATTGGTTTTTTCCTGCCGCGAGGTCCACGATCCATCCAATTATCATTGGAGGCGCCAGCTGGGAGGCCTGTATTATTACGGAA
>CAZAMK010000155.1:0-589 GCA_964486345.1 uncultured bacterium | reverse complement strand
ATAGCCGATTAAACGCATAACAGGGAGCCGCACTCCGTTTGACGCCTCTTCCTCAACTATAAAATCTCCTCTATGATGGTGCATGGAAGGCTGTCCTCCCGTATGAAATCCTCTCATTTTTTATCCTGTCTTTAGTTTTTATATGAAGGGCTGTGATTTTAAACAATCTCTGCAATATATTATAACATACCGGCAAGATTGGTGTTTTGATTTTCGGGAAAATGAGTTATAATATACGGCGTAATTTACAACCGGGCCGTTAGCTCAACGGCAGAGCAGGGCACTCTTAATGCCAAGGTTAGAGGTTCAAATCCTCTACGGCCTACTCCCGTTCTACTTCATCCATGTAGTTGCGTTAGCTGCATCGTCAGCTTCGTCGACATACAGTAGTATGCCTCCTTGCTTCCTCTTTGCTGCCTTGCTATTTGGCGGATTTAAACCGGGAGTTCCGGCTGGTAGACGGCCTACTCCCTGATTGATTTCATCAGACGAGCATCGCGATAGTCCGCCAAAGTTTTAGTGGCGGATTGGTTTCGTCATAAACTGCTTTGTGGGAGAGGTCTCCTGACCTCGAAATAATCGGCATCAG
>CAZAMK010000154.1:0-3493 GCA_964486345.1 uncultured bacterium | reverse complement strand
AAATAAGAGGATTGCCCCCAAGAAAGAAAATAAGAACGCCGGCAAAATTCATGGAATATCAGGAAAACGTCAGAAAAGACCTTTCCTGCGCCGAAGAGATGGAATTCACGAGAGTTATATATTATAATAACAACGAAGAATTTGATGTTTCGCTCATAAAAGATATTCAAGCGCACATAAAAGCAAGAAAAGGAAACCAGTAAAAATGGCTGAAATATCAGTCGTAATTTCACTTTACAATAAAGCGGATTATATAGCCCGCGCATTAGATTCGGTATTCGCCCAGAAATTCCGGGATTTTGAGGTAATAGTTGTAAACGATGCTTCAACCGACGGCGGAGAAAAAATTGCCGCTGGTTATCAGGACAGGGGTATAAAACTGTTCAACAGGCCGGCTCCGTCTCCGGGAGGCCATGCCGCAAGAAACTTCGGAATAAAGGAATCGGCGGGAAATCTGGTCGCATTCCTTGACGCCGACGACGAATGGACTCCCGAGTTTCTTGAAACAGTAATGCGCCTTAGAAACAAGTTTCCTGAAGCAGGCGTTTACGCAACCGCATACGTTAGAAAATATGAAGACGGCAGGATAAAAAAACCGCAATTCAGGCACATTCCGGAAAACAATGAATGGGAAGGTATCGTTCCGGATTATTTCAGGTCGTGCCTGCATGGAACTTCGCCCGTATGGAGCTCGGCGGCGGCAATTCCGAAAGAAACCTTTGTTTCCGCAGGAATGTTTCCGGAAAGCGTAAACAGGGGAGGAGACAGGGATATGTGGGTAAGAATTGCTCTGAAATATCCGGTCGCTTTCAGCAGGTCGGTCGGCGCGGTGTATTATGTAGATATCCCGGGAAGTATCGTCAAAACCAACAAGGCGGTAAGCGGCTACAGGGCAGTTGAGACAATAGAAAAATTCTTGGAAACCACTGATTGCGATAAGAGAAGGTTAAGACACATAAGAGAGTATGCAAGCTTGCTAAGACTAAGCTCCGCCAAGCAATGCATTGAAACAGATAATATCAAACTTGGGATAAAACACCTTAGAGAATGCAAAACAAGGACGTTTCGTCGCAAGAAACTACGGCTTTTTTTAATACTTTTTTTGCTTAAAATCCGAAAGATTAGAAACCGATAAAATGAAAATAGCGATTGATTGCAGGATGACCACCTCAAAACGGAAAGGGGGCATATCTTTATATACATACAACCTTGTAAACAACCTGGCAGAAATTGACGCCGAAAATTCCTATCTGCTCTATCTTTTCAAATCCCGCGATTTCATGAGATCTTATAAAGAACTCAAGTCGCAGTTTTCAGGATTAAAAAACTTCCGCGTCAAAGGAAAAATGATTTCCAGCGAACTTGCCCGCCTGGGCACTGAAAAACTTTTCCCAATAGATTTCCTGATAGGAAGCAGTGATGTTATACACATACCACATCCGGCATCTCCCATAACCCTTAGGGCAAAACTCGTTACGACCATCCACGACCTCATTCATGTAGTTCCCGAAACCGATAAGTGGCATTATCCTCACAAGTGCATAAAAACGAGAAAAAAACTTAGAGCATCGGTATTAAAATCCGACATGCTGATAGCTGTTTCTGAATCCACGAAAAATGATATTATTAAACATTTTTCCATTGACTCTTCAAAAATCCGCGTCATATATGAAGCAGTGAACACCGATATATTCCGTCTGCCTGAAAACAGCGCAAATGAAAAGGAAATAGTCCTCAAGAAATATAATATCAAAAAAAAATACGTCTTTTTCGTAGGGACCCTTCATCCGAGAAAGAATATTATCCGGGTGCTTGCAAGTTTTGAAAATATAAAAAAGCGCTTTGGCGATTATCAACTCGTGATTGCCGGGAAAAAAGGCTGGCTTTATGAAGAATTTTTTGAAAAACTCGGCAAACTTCCGCAGAATATCAGAAATGACGTAATTTTAACGGGATATACTCCAATAAATGATATTCCTTACCTTTATAACGGAGCGGCTCTTTCCTTATATCCGTCCTTATATGAAGGTTTCGGGCTTCCGATACTTGAATCCATGGCATGCGGTTGTCCCGTTATCACGTCAAACATATCTTCAATGCCCGAGGTGGCGGGCGGCGCCGCAATGCTGGTTGACCCGTACAACGTTGAGGAATTATCGTCAACTGTTGAAAAGGTCCTTTCTGACGAGCAATTAAGGCGGGAAATGAGAGATAAAGGGTTGGAAAGAGTAAAAGTTTTTTCCTGGCAAAAGACCGCAATGCAGACATTGCAGGTTTACAAAGAAGTTTTCGGGAAGTTATAAAAAATCAGGGTTAAACAATGAAAATCCTTTTCATAACGGAGATGTTTCCGGAGAAAAACAGCTACAGCGGAGTATTCATAAAAGAAACCGCACTTGCGGCTGCGAAATTTCATGATGTGGCGGTAATCCACAGTTCAGGTATTGTGGGACAGAAAGAGAAGTTTGAATTTGTTTTCAGCGTTGAAGATAATTTGCAGATACTGCGCTTTACATACAAAGAGCTGCGCTTCCTCTCTTTTTTTTCAAGGCGCTTAAAGGGAACCGTCATTGCTTTTGAGAAGCTTCTTTCCCAAGGATTCAAACACGATTTTATAAACGCCTGAATGTATAAAACTGGTCTGCCTGCCAATATTATCAAAAAAAAATACGGCATCCCTTATGTTCTAAGGGAAGGCAACAGCGGTTTCATGAGAAAAACATTAAACAGGTTTGAAATAAAAAAAGCCAGGACAGCTATGGCGAATGCCGACTTCATCCTGCCCGTAAGCTCGGCGCAGGAAGGCGCTATACGTTCTTACGGAATAAAGGGAAGATTTGAAGTTGTGCGCAATGTCGTCCCTGATTATTTCTTTTACGCTCCCGAATTGAGAAACCGGTCGGAAACAAAGAAATTTCTCTGCGTTGCTGACATGCATCCTAAGAAAAACATACCGAATCTGATTAATGCCTGCCATATACTGCAGAAAAAAAGACAGGATTTCAGCGTGGATATTGTCGGAGAAGGCAAAAAGATGGAAGATTACAGAAAACTGGTAAGCCAAAAATCCCTTGAAAAAACCATACGTTTTCTGGGGAAAAAGCCAAAAACCGAGATAGCAAAAATTATGCAGGCCGCGGATATTTTTGTTCTTACGAGTAAATACGAACCCTCCGGAAACGTTCTGGTGGAAGCTTTATCCTGCGGACTGCCCGTTACAGCCACACGCGTCGGCGGCATCCCTGAAGTAATTAACGAAGACAATGGAATTCTTGTGGAATCCGACAATTCCCAGGTTCTTGCAGACAAAATGGAATGGATGATGGACAACTGCGGCAGATATGACAGAGAGAAAATTTCTCAAGATGCCCATAACGAATATTCTTACGATGCAGTTGGCAGACAGCTCACGGCAATATATGAAAAAGCTTCAGAGAAAAGGGAAGAAAGATGAGAGTTCTTTTTATAACAAAGATGTTTCCTGAAGGAGACA
>CAZAMK010000153.1:2772-3496 GCA_964486345.1 uncultured bacterium | reverse complement strand
CCCGCCTCGTCCAGGAGGTCTATGGCCTTGTCGGGCAAGAAGCGCTCCGAGATGAGCGCCTGCCGAAGAACCGTGAACAAAAACTTTTTGGGTAAGCCCCTGCCCCGCCAGTATTCCCCTGAAAATTTCGCAGCCGTGCCGCACATCCGTAATCTGGTCAAATATATTGACACCCTCAAGGCGGTAGTCTGTTGCGGCGCATATAAAACCCTCTTTATTAAACGCCTCCATAAGCTTATGATAGAGCACGCGGGAACCGCCGCGCCAGCCCCCCCCGTGGACAAAGAATACTGCCGCTTCCCGGGTTATCTTCTCCGGCATGAATATATCAAGGACGCGTCCGGGCACTATTTTTCGGTCAAAATATACGGACTGAAAACTGTACGTCATCTTTCTCCCCACTGTTTAATCAACAATTCCTGTCATTGCGAACCGCATTTTGGCGCGGCAATCCGACGCCTTTTGTCGTCCCTGCATGTTTTAAGCAGGGATCCATAACCTTTAAATCTACGGTTTATCTTCCAGCAAACTTTTTATCTCTTTAACATCCGCGGCTATGCGAAGTTTCAGCTTTTCCTTATCCCTGAATTTAATCTGCTCCCTTAGTTTCTTAAACAAAAAGACCTTCACCTTTTCACCGTATATCTCCCCGCCGCTGAAGTTAATCATGAATACCTCAAATTTCTCTGTTTTATCCGTAAAAGAGGGAGGGACACCCGCAACT
>CAZAMK010000153.1:0-2762 GCA_964486345.1 uncultured bacterium | reverse complement strand
GATTTTTTTATTATACTGCGCCCATCCCGCATAAACCCCCTCACCTACCCGGACGTTGTTTTCCAGCGAAAGATTGGCGGTTGGAGACCCGATGGTACTGCCTATATTACTTCCGCGTATGACCTTTCCGTTCACGGAAAATAATCTACCGAGGAAGTCCCCTGCCCTGGTGATTTCCCCTTCTTTAATCAATGTTCTTATCTTTGAAGAATTGACAATCTCTCCGTCTACCCTTTGCGGAGGAACGACTATCAGATTAAATCCTTTCTTTTTCTGCTGTTCCTGCAGGAATTCTATGTCGCCCTTTCGCCCTGCTCCGAAACGGAAGTTGTACCCCACAACAAGAGTCTTTAGCCCGGCGGAGACCATTGTATTCAGAAACTCGCCGTGGGACAGCCCATAAATCTCATCAATATCGCACCAGAAGCATACACGCATCCCTGCCTTTTTCAGCAGAGTAAGTTTCTCCTCCCAGCCGCAAAGCATAAACTCTGCGCGGAACTTCCTGAATGTGAAAACCGCAGGCAGGAAACCCTTCTTTTTCGCTTCCAGAGAAATCGTCCGGAGAATTTCCCTGTGACCGAGATGAACACCGTCAAACTTGCCTATCCCTGCCGCGAATTCACCCCTGAATGTCCTCCCTATATCCTTAAAATGTATCTTCTCCATAATATCAGTAGGGAAATTTATTGTCTATCTTCGCATCAGACAGCTCTTTTATTACATCCGCTATCCTGTCCGTCGCCACTTCAACAATTTTCCGGCCTTTTTCCGGAGTTGCCTTCTTCGGATTCCCGTGCCCGGCGTTCTTTGTAAGAAGATGCCACTGCCTCGGCATCCATATCTGTCTTTTCCTCAACCCTTCAAGCACTGGCTCATTCACTTTTCCGTCGTCTGCCCATTCAAGATGAACAAGCTCCGGGTACATATGCATAAACCATGATGTCTCCGCCTCGTTCCCGTGTTCTCCGGCTTTGTCGTCGCAAACCTCATCCATTATGTCCTTCCCCTGTTCCCACCAGTTCATGAGGAATATGCGGACACTCGTCTTCCCGTATAATTCTCTAATCAAGAATTTGAATTCGTTACCGCCGTGGCCGTTGAGGATAATGAGTTTATGCACCTTGTGTTTTTCAAGCGACTCCACAATATCTTTTAACATTTCAAAGTTTGTGGAGGGCGAAAAATTCATGGTCATGGGAAATCCCATGGTGTTGGAGTTAACTCCGACCGGCAGAGCCGGCAGAACGATAACCTTCGCTCCCTTTTTTTTCGCCTTCTCCGCGCTTATTTGAGCAATCTTCTCCGCCGCAAGAGTGTCGCACCCGTAGGGAAGGTGCATGTTATGCGGCTCGCATGAGCCCCACGGCAAAACGGCAACCTCAAAAGGACCTTCATCCCTCACTTCCTTCAGCGTCATCTCAATCAGTTTTACCTTCATCTGTTTCCCTCCTTAACCCCGAACCCTTTAAAAATCGTGAAATGTGAAACGAAATTGCCTCCACTTCCTATTTTTCACTTTTGAGTTTTGCCTTTTGACTTTTTACGTCTCGCTTTTCACGTTTCACTCCTATATGCGCGGCAATCCGACGTTTTTTGTCGCTCCGGCCTGTTTTAAGCCGGAGTCCATAACCATTTTTTCTCTCACATTGCCCTTTCTAGAATCTTCTTAAACTCCGCCCTGTCCATTTTCATCTTCATGTTTTTCATGGACCTCTGCGTTCCGACAACCGATAAATCCGTAAGCTCTTCTATCTCATCGCGTGAAACGCCAACTCCGCCGAGAGTTGACGGAAGCCCCAAACCTGCCACAAAATTCTTAAGCTTCCCCGTATCTCCCCATATCTCTTCAAGCTCTGACATTTCCGCCGCATAACCGTTTTCCTTAAGGTATTCAAACACATAGGGAAGCATTACCGCATTGGCCGTTCCATGATGGACATTATGCTTTATAGTGAGAGAATATCCCATGCCGTGAACTATTATAGTCCCTGTCTTGTTCAGCGCAAAACCGGCGATAAGAGAAGCGAGAAATATCTTTTCTTTAACATTCGTGTCATCCGGCTCTTTGTATGCTTTCGGCAGATATTCCCACAACAGTTTAATGCTTTCTTTTGCAAACATCTTTGAGACAGCGTCCGCCCTTGCCGACAAAAAACTTTCCGCGCTGTGCGAGAAAGCGTCCATCCCTGTCGCCATAACAAGTTTTTGCGGAAGCGTCCGTAAAACATCAGCGTCCAGTATGGATACTTTCGGAATGATTTTCTCACTGCTCAAGGTCTTCTTTGTCTTTTCCCGCCTGTCCACGATAACAGCAAACCTTGTTACCTCACTGCCGGTGCCGCAGGTGGTAGGTACGGTAACTACAGGCAGGGGCTTTTTCTCGTATCCCATCTCTCCGAAATAGTCCCTTACAGAACCTCCGTTGACGGAAACCACCGCTATTGCCTTGCCGGCATCCATGGCGCTTCCGCCTCCGACAGCAAGGATGCAATCACAGCCTTCTTTTTCGCATAACCGCACACCTCTGTCAACATCATCGGTATCAGGTTCAGGATTGACGTCGGAATAAGATATATGTTCAATCCCGTTTTCAGAGAGTATTTTTGATATGCGGTCATAAAGGCCGGACTTGAAAATAAAATGTTTTCCCGTGACGATAAGGATTTTTTTGCCGTAATTTTTAATCCCGGGGAGATACTTTTCCAGCCCTCCCCTTTCAAAATAAACCTTCGCCCCCATCCCGAAATAAATACTCTCCA
>CAZAMK010000152.1:0-3516 GCA_964486345.1 uncultured bacterium | reverse complement strand
GGATTGTAAATACGGGTTTCCGTTCTATATCAAAGGAAGGAAACGAGATTACATTAAACGGGGAAAAAACCTATCTTAAAGGAATCTGCTATCTTTATGACAGCCCGGAATACGGACTGGTGATGAAAAAAGAACAATACCTGAAAGACCTGGCGTTGATAAAAGAACTTGGAGTAAATATCATACGCAGCCACTTCCAGTTCAGCGATGAACTTCTATCCGAGTGCGACAGGCAGGGCTTTATGGTCTGGACAGAGGTGCCTATCTACTGCGTCGCTCCGAAGAAGGAGGAAAAAAACACCGTTTTTTCCGATGAGACATATAGGAAGCTTGCGCTGGTGATGATAGAAGAACTGGTGGACCAGGCAAAAAACCATCCGTCCGTAGTCATATACAGTATAGGCAACGAATGCACCGTTGAAAACCCTGAAGCAAAGGAATTTTTCCAGGCCGTAGCGGATAAGGCAAGGGAAAAAGATGCCTCGAGACTTCTTAGTTACGCCGCCTTGTACGGAACAGTGGGCCCCCTGACTGACATTGTAGATGTGATAGGTGTTAACGAATACTGGGGATGGTACGACATCATAGGATTGGAAAAGAAACCAGATAAAATCAACCTTGAGAAACTTGAAAACAAACTTAAGGAACTGACGGAAAACCAGAAAAATATCCTCGTCATAAGCGAATTCGCCGCGGATGCAGTACCGGGATTTCTGTCGGAAAGTCGCGAACTGTGGTCTGAAGACTACTATTCTGAATTTTTTGAAAAGAGTTTTGAAGTCTTCAAAAAATATCCGGTATGCGGGACGTTTCCGTTCCTTTTCAACGATTACAAAGACCCGAGCAAATATTACAACAAATACTGGGACGGGATGAACTATAAGGGCGTTGTTTCGTACAACCGCATACCAAAGAAGCCCTTTTATACGCTCAAATCCATATACAGGGGTAATGGAAAATGACAGCGAAAGAACGAATAAATAATGCGCTGGAAGGAAAAACCGTTGACCGTATGCCTGTGACGGTCTTATATAACCAGCTTTATTTCCGCGACCACTTTACGGAACTGACAGGCAAAGACCTTATAGAATTGTACAGGTGGCTGTACAGCGAACCGGAGGAGCATTTCAAAACCTATAAGGGACTGATGGAAAAAGCCCCTTTTGAGATACTTCAGCCTCAGGCTTCACTTGATTCCGAAACCCGGGAGAATACAGAATTTGTGAGGAAAGGCGCTGAAATATTCAGGCATAATAAACGGGAAAACACATTTGAAATCTTAAAATCCACGGGCAAACATACTGCAGAATACAAGGCAAATGAAGAGCAAAAGGTTTTTGATAAGGAAGATGTGAAAAATATAAGAGTTGTCCAAGCCGGAGAAATGGCAGGCGGATACGAGTATGCGAAAATTATAGTTCAAAACTTTGGCAGAACGTATTTCATTCTTACTTCGGGTCTGACGGGAATCTTATGGAACTGCCATTCATACCTTGGGCAGACAAATACGCTCAGCATGTTAATTGAAAACCCTTCCCTGGTAGATTATCTCAGCAAAAAACTCTTAGAGCAGAATATTGAACGTATCCGCGCCGCCTGTTCAGCCGGAGGAGATGCCATTTTTATTGACGACGCCATGGCTTATTCCGATATTATTTCAAAGAGACACTATGAGCGTTTTGTTTTACCTTATACCCGGCAGATGGTAAGCGAAATACACAGATTAAACCACAAAGCAATACTTATATATTTCGGCGGCGTTATGGACCGCCTTGACCTTATTGCCGAAACGGGAGCGGACGGGCTCTCCTGCGAAACAAGTATGAAGGGGTATACCAACGATATCAATCAAATTACAGAGACTATCGGCAACAGAATGACGCTTTTTGGGAATATTGACCCTATAGGGATATTGCAGAACGGAACGGACGAACAACTTGAAAATGAGATAAACCGCCAGGCCGAAGCAAGTAGAAAAGCACGGGGTTTTATAATGTGTACGGGAAGCCCCGTAACTCCGGATACAGATATTTCACGCGTACAAAAATTCATTGAGCTCTCAAAAAAGGCAGGAAAATTATGCATACACTGAAATACGTAGGATGGCAGGTCGGAATAACCTGCCAGACAGAGAAGAGGGAAGTGCTGGATAAAAAAGGATTAGCGGGATGAGCATGATAAAAGCGAAAGTTCTCAGAAGCAAAACACTGGAATATGTTGAACGCATGAGGATTGCGAAAACCTCTTTCGAGTACCGTTACGGCGCTTCTTCGGAAAAACCGGTTTTATATGCCTCCTGCTATGCGGCAATGACAAAGGATATATATAACGATTTGTCCGATTCCGCAAAACAAGAATGGGCTTCATTTCTCCAGTCTTTCCAGAACAACGACGGACTTTTTAAAGACCCTGTTGTCTCCGATTCGGAATTTGTTGATTACGACTGGTGGGGGTGGAGGCATCTTACATGCCATGCCATAATTGCGCTTGCCTGCCTGAATGCGGTGGCCAAAAAGGAGTTTGTCTGTCTTAAGCCGTTCTACAATCCGGATTTCGTCATAAGGTGGCTTGAAAACCGGGATTGGGCAACAGCACGCAGTTCAAATAACGCCGGCAATGAAATATTGAATTACGGGCACCTGTTGCAGTATGCACGGGATTTTCAGAACATAGAAAAAGCGAAAAAACCGGTGGAGATAATTCTTGAATGGCTTTCGGAAAAGATGAATCCGCAGTACGGAGCATGGGGCCCTGCAATAGTCACCGATGACAGGATATCCCTGGCGCAGGTGATAATGGGGGGGTATCATGAATACCTGCTTTTCTTCTATGACAAAAGGAAATTGAAATATGCGGAGCTTATAATAGACAGAATTCTTTCCCTGCAGAATGAAGAAGGAGGTTTTACCGGACCGCATCATCCGGCAAGTTCCGCCTGTCAGGATATTGACTGCATGGACCCTTTGGTCAGGCTAACCAGGGAAACGGATTATAAAAAAGAGGCTGTCAGAGAATCATTGAAGAAAGCGATTGTAAACGTTGTGAATCACCAGAACGAGGACGGAGGCTTTGTTTTTTTTAGAAACAATCCTTTTACCTACGGTCACAAAGAAATGGCTTCTGCCGCGGATGAATCTTCAATGTTCGCAACGTGGTTCAGAACGCTTTCTCTGGCAATCGCTTCAACGGTTCTGCCGGATACGGATATGGGGAGATATGACTGGCGATTTCAAAACTGTCCCGGGTATCAGTTCAAATAAAATACCATTCACCTCAAATCCTCTTCCGCGCGGGGAGAAGGAAAGAGTAGAAAAAGGAGCTCTGCATAATGAAAAAAGATACGCTTACAAAGAGGGAAAGAGTTGAAAGAACACTTAATTTTCAGCCGGTGGACAGGGTTGCCGTACATGACCAGTTAAGTTATAACCCGGATGTGATATCACTTTATACAGGCAGGAAAATCAACGGGTTTGATTATACGGTTAAGGATATCTGCGAGGTAATAGGGAAAACCCT
>CAZAMK010000151.1:0-3531 GCA_964486345.1 uncultured bacterium | reverse complement strand
GCTCTCCTCGTTGTATGCCGGAATGATTATTGAGACATCCATAATTATAAGCGTTTAGCGTATAGCGTTTAGAAAATACAATACATCATTTTAAAAAGCATGCTTCCAACTTCCCTAAAAGTCCCTTCATAATTTTCATTCTTTTTCACAAATCCCAAATCTACAGACAATAAATATTGTGTTTCCAATTCCAATAAAGAACCGTAGCTCATGGAAAGAAAATGTTTATATTCTGTCTTATGTTTTCTACCATAACCTTCTGCTATGTTAGACGGTATAGAAACTGCTGCTCTTTTCATTTGTTGAACCAATCCATATCGTTCTTGTTCCGGAAAGTTATCGGTAATTTTATATGTCTCTAAAACCAATGTATACGCTTTCTTCCAAACTATAAGATCTTTAAAAGATTTCGTTTTCATTGATGTTAATCCCATTTATCTTTTTTCCCTATACGCCGTCTTACTTCTTGTTTTTCCCTATACGCTTTACGCTACACGCTATACGCCGTCTTACTATGGTTGTTAAATACAGCCTGACGTAAGGCAATGTTTTAGAGAGTCGGAACTTTGACTTCCCTTTTTCCCTCCCGTACCATACGGTCGGAACATCCGCAATCCTGCAGCCCCTCATGAAAAAATTGACGCACGCTTCCATTGACACAGCAAACCCCTTCTCCTGCAGGTCAAGGGATAAAAGAATTTCCCTTCTGTACATCTTGAACGCATTGGCCGCATCTCTCGTTCCTATCCCCGTAAAAAGATGGAGGGTAATTCCCACAAACCTTGAAAAAACTCCCTGCGCCAAAGGGCCGCCTATTCTCTTTCCCCCCCGAATATACCTTGAACCGCACACAAGGTCATACCCTTCCGCGGTTTTTTCAAGCATCTTCGGCAGGGTTGACGGCTCGTCGCATCTGTCCGCCATGACGGGAACGACAAACTCCCCCGACGCATTTTCAAAACCTGTTTTCAGGGCGCTGGCAAAACCCGGAGATTTTAAATTGTCAACAAGTTTCACAAAACCGTATTTGCCTGATAAATTCTTTACTATTTTTGCGGTGTTATCTGTTGAATGGTCGTTTACAACAATTATCTCCGCTTCTTGAGGATTCACGAAGGGGAGCAAGCTGTTGACAGTCTCCTCTATATTGTCTTCCTCATTTCTTGCCGGTATAACTACGCTTAGCTTTATATCCATTATAAATTTTTAAAAATTCCGCAGGATTTACAATCTGCGTTTCACCCTCCCGCTCCAGTCTTAATAAATGATTATCGCCCGTTATCAAATAATTCGCATTTCCTTCAACGGCGCATTCTATAAATTTGTTGTCCGCCGGGTCGTCCCTGACAATGTGAAACATGTGTTTTGGCATAACCAAATCGGATTTCATCATCAGCATTTCGCAAAGCGCCGCAATTTTTTCTTCGGCAATGCCCAGCTCAATCAGGGTCCTTCCGATTTCGTCAAGAATTGAAGCAGAAATCAAGAGGGCCAGTTCTCCGTCTATCCACAAATCAATAACTTTTTTCGGATTGCCGCCCCAGAAGTACGAGACGAAAACATTAGTGTCTACCACAACCTTAAGCACGCACCTTCCCCCTCGCCTTTTTCACGGCGGAAGCGGCATCTTCTTTTTTAATCTCTTTTTTCTTAATGTCTCGCCCTATCTCGTCCATGAGGTCTCTGAATCTATTCTGCCATTCAAACAAAAGCAGAACGTCTCTCCCGAGAATACGGTATTCCCTGCCAATTTTTGACGCCCTGATTTCTCTTCTCCTTATCTTGCGCTCTATTGTAACGGGAGTCATCTTTAAAATCTCTGCCAGTTCCTTTGTCGTGTAAACAGCCCTCTCTTCTATTATTAACATCTTTTATCACCTCTTGAGATATTATACAGGATTTTGAAGGATTATGCAATACTATATGAGGTTTCTTTTTTTCAATTCCCCCGCGGCTTTTGCGAAACGGTCTTCGGCCTTCACTTTCTTTGACCAGTTTATAAGTTTCTTCATTCCGTCTTCAAACGAAACCCGGGGTGAAAAACCGAGCAGATTCTTTATTTTTCCCGTATCGGCATAGCAGTGCCTCACGTCGCCTTTCCTGAATTTGCAGGTTACGTCCGGGCATACCCTGCCTTTCGCACCGAGAAGTCTTATGAGTATTTTTGCAATATCCAGAATGGTAACAGGTTTGCCCGACCCCACGTTGAAAACATGGTAATCCGCTTCTTCCTTCTCCATTGAAAGTATGCAGGCGTCCGCAATATCCTCAACCCATATGAAATCCCTCGTTTGCAGGCCGTCTTCATATATCACTGGAGAATTGCTATTCTTTATCCTGCTTAGGAAGATTGCGGCAACCCCTGTATACGGGTTGGACAGTGACTGCCTGGGCCCGTAAGCGTTGAAAAACCTCAAGGCCGTAACGGGAATCCCATAGGTCTTGCCTATCAGCAGGGACATCTCTTCCTGCTCCTTCTTGGAAACGGCGTAGATTGAATTTGAAACGAGAGGCGTCTCTTCAGGAGTCGGAACTGGCTTCAGCGGCCCCTTGCAGTGAGGACATTGAGGTTCCCAGAAATTAAGATCAGGGGTTCGGGACCCGGGATTCGGGATCCGGACGAAATCGCGCAGGGGCGGCTTTACCTTGCCGCATTTCCCGCATTTATACAGTCCTTCTCCGTAGATGCTCATTGATGAAGCTACAACAAATTTTTTGATGCAGTGCTTTTCATTTGCAAGTATATCAAGAAGGTTCGCAGTGCCCTGTATGTTGCTCTCAACGTATTTTGCAATCTGGTACTGCGACTGCCCCACGCCCACCGCCGCCGCCAAATGCACGACCGCATCCGCAGACATAACGGCTGACTTCAATTCCCTTCTCTTCCTGACGTCCCCTCTTATAAAGGCGGCTTTAAGGTTAAGATATTGAGGCAGCCCGTCAGGATGCACCTGCGGCTCAAGGTTGTCAAAGACGGAAACTTTGTATCCCTTCTTCACCAGTTTATCCACAAGATGACTGCCGATAAAACCTGCGCCGCCGGTAACGAGAACTTTTTTAATTTTCTTCATTTGGCTCCCTTGTCCCCCTCATGAAGAGAGAAAGTGAATCAGTATCTCAATAAGGTTTAGATTGCCGCGTCGCAAAAAACGCTCCTCGCAATGACAACTGTAGAACATAAATTCCGCATCAAGTGAGAAATAACAAAAAACTGTTACCTCATGCGGTTTTTTTGAAATAAGCAAGGGTCTTTCTCAACCCATCTTCAAGAGCAACGGTCGGCCGCCATCCCAGCAGTTCCTTTGCGCGGGTGATATCCGGTTTTCTTCTCCTCGGGTCGTCCTCAAGCGGAGGGAGAAATTCTATCTCCGTTTTCATACCGGCTATTTTCTGCAAGATTTCCGCCAGCTCCAGTATGGTGAATTCTCCGGGATTACCGAGGTTTACAGGAAGGTGATAGTCTTTTTCCATCATTCCGGCGAGCCCCGCAATCAGGTCGTCAACATAGCAGAAACTCCTTGTCTGCTTTCC
>CAZAMK010000150.1:0-3536 GCA_964486345.1 uncultured bacterium | reverse complement strand
TTCTCCCCTTAATCTTCCCCTCCGAACCGAAAATCGCAGGGGACAATACTTTCCCCTGCACCCCTTTAAGGTTGGCTTTTAGTGGAGCAGAGCGGAGTTGAACCGCCAACCTTCCGCATGCGAAGCGGACGCTCTCCCATTGAGCCACTGCCCCGTAAAACTGTCTTATTATACTACGGGAAGGGTGGGATTTCAACACCAGTGTTGAAATGAAGAAAGTTCTCCACCCCCTCCTGTTTCCTCCTCCCGCGTCCCGATAAAAAGAATCGGGATCCCGAAAGTCGGGAAGTGGGGAGGATGCCTGCCCGCCAAAGTTTTGTGGAGGGAAGGTAGGGGGGGAGCCTGCGGCTACCGGTCAATGTAGATATCTTTTTTTCCGGAGGCAAGAAGTTCCTTTGTTTTTTTCAGGAGAGAAGATGTGTCCTGCTCGGCGAGGGGGCTTATCTCTATTTTTACGTCCGGCGCAGTTTCAATGTCGGCGCCGGCAAGCTGTTTTCTGCAGAGATTTACCATGAATTTTCTGACTTCTTCAGGCGAATCGTCTCCCTCCATGTTTTTCAGGGGGGCAAACTCCTCGTCCCGCAGGGTTTCAACACAGCATACCTTTCCGGCCAGGGGAAGAGCGTCAAAGACAAAGGTTTCAAACTTCCAGATTTCTTTTTCTGTCCCTTCTTTCTGCTTTATTTTTTTCACCTGCCTGTGGTAGGGGAGGGCGAATCCATTCTTGTTAAGGCTCTTTATAAAAGAGGTGTTGATGTAATGTATCCCTATGCTCCCTGCCCAAAAAACTGGGTTGCCTGCGCTGTCCTTCATATCCCTAATTGTATCCGGTAGTTCAATATATTCAATTATACGTGGTTTCCCGTCCGCTATGACAAAGTTGCCGACTTTTTCGTCCGGAGTCCGCTTTCTTACCACCTTGAGCGAGAAATCCGCTCCCTCTTTTATGTGCCAGCCGAGGAAGAGCGGGTCGCCTACCTTCACCAGAGGATTGTCTATATGGCAGTAGAAAATCCTTGTAATTCCAAGGCTTTCCATTTTGTTCAGCAGGCCGGACTGCCAGAATGACTTTAGCGAGCCGCCGTGCCCGTCTGGGTTTGCGATGACGGACATCCGGTCTTTCAGTATGAGTTTTTTGTCGGGGGTCAGTGACGGCAGCATCTCCTGGCTGAAGAAAAATACGTTTTTTTTGTCAAGGCCGAAAAAGTTGTTTTCTCCGAAAAACCGCTCTATTTCGTCTTTCGTTTCTGGATTGGTCATTATGAGAAAGGGTATTGACACTTTATATTTCAGAGAGAGAGCAAGGATTTTTTCGCTGAAAATTTGGAAGAGCGATTTGCCCTTCACCGGCGAGATGGAATACATACCCTTGGGATGGGGATACCCCAGCCTTGTCCCCTGTCCTCCGGCGACAATCATGACGGCGATCTGCCCGCCTGCAATGCTTTCCTCGCCGGCAGGCCGGATATCTTCTTTCTCTATGCCGGATAAACTTGCATCAATCACCCGCGGCGGCTGTATGTTTTTCCAACCGGCAGGCGTCTGATAGGATTTCCCTGAAAAGGTTTCATGAAGTCTGAAGACAAGCTCAAAGTTCATGCCGGAGACGTTTTTCAGGAAAATCTTCTGCTCATTGGCAGAAAGCATGAGCAGGTGTTTTTTTATGTGAACCTGTTCATGTTTTTCCAGCAGTGAAATCAGTTCTTCTCTTTTCATAGCCCCTCTCTCCCAAAAATATTTTAATCTTACATCCGATATGGTATTTTATTATATTATGCGGGGAAAAGAAACAGCAAAAAGAAAAGTGATAATTATCGGCGGGCCTACCGGAGTCGGGAAATCCTCTGTCGCTTTCAGCGTTGCGGAGAGAGCCGGCGGCGAAATCATATCCGCAGACAGCATGCAATTTTACAGGGAAACCGGCATTGGTACGGACAAGCCGCCTGCGTGGATGAGAGAGAAGATTCCACATCATATGGTTGATTTCCTTTCGCTGAAGGATGATTTTGACGTCTATGAATTTGCGGATGCGGCGGCCGAAAAAGTTGACGATATACTCGGCAGGAGGAAGATTCCCGTGATAGCCGGCGGCAGCGGGCTATACTTGAGGATTCTGACAAAAGGGATTTTCACCATACCCGGCGCGGATAAGGAAAAACAGAAAAAAATCAGGGAAGCGCTTGAGAAGAAAACTACTGAAGAATTATATAATGAACTTGAAAAGGTTGACTCCGCAATCCTTGATGCCGTACATAAAAACGACAGGAAAAGAATCCGCAGGGCTCTTGAAGTTTATCATCTTACCGGCAGGAAGATGAGCTTCTGGCAGGAGCAGAAAACGGAAAGCGCCTTCGGCGCTGAAACGGACGTAAAATATTTCATACTGACAAGAAACAGGGAAGAGATGTATAATAGAATAGAATGTAGAGTGGACAGGATGTTTGAAAACGGCTGGATAGAAGAAGTGAAACGGCTGAAAGAAGAAGGCCTTGCGGAGCATCTGAAGAGCAAGGCTCCGATTGGATACGTTGAGATTCTGGAATACCTTGAAGGCCGGCTAACCCTTGAGGAACTGAAGTCCTGCATAAAGCAGAAGACGAGGAATTTTGCCAAGAAACAGTTAACGTGGTTTAGAAGGGAAAACGGCATATGGATTGAGATGGACGACGGCGGCGAAAAAGCCGTGGAAGAAATTCTAAGCAGATTATAAAAGCGGGAGGGGATATGATACCGAGATACACAAGGCCGGAAGTAGCTGAAATATGGAGCGAGGAGAACAAGTTTCGCAAGTGGCTGGATATAGAGATAGCGGCTCTTGAAGGCTGGAGTGAAATCGGCGTTGTCCCCGCGCAGGCCGTGGAGAATGTAAAAAGGAAGGCAAAGATTGACGTTGCGAAGATTCAGGAAAGAGAGAAGGTAACCAACCATGACGTAATCGCTTTTGTTGAGCAGGTGAGCGAGACCGTCGGAGAAGACGGAAGGTATATCCACTACGGCCTGACGTCTTCGGATATCCTTGATACATCCCTTGCCCTGCTGTTAAGGGAATCGGGGAATATCCTGCTTGAAGACGTGAAGGTTCTTCTGGCTACGCTGAAAGAAAACGCGCTCAAATTCAAAGACACCGTCATGATGGGACGCACGCACGGGATACACGCGGAGCCTGTAACCCTCGGCTTCAGGTTTGCCGGCTGGTACTACGAATTTTTGAGGGATTACGGCAGGCTGGAGTCTGCGGTGAAAGAGATAAGCGTCGGAAAACTATCCGGGGCGGTGGGCACCTTCTCAAACATTGACCCGCGGGTTGAAGAATACGTCTGCAAGAAATTCTCTCTGGAGAGAGAAAAGTTTTCCACGCAGGTTATCTCAAGGGACAGACACGCCTGTTTCTTAAGCGTGCTCGGTGTCATAGCGGCCTCCTGCGAAAAAACCGCCCTCCAGATGCGGCTTTTACAGCAGACCGAGGTGGGCGAGGCGGCCGAACCGTTCGGCAAGGGGCAGAAGGGTTCATCGGCGATGCCGCACAAGCGCAACCC
>CAZAMK010000149.1:0-3542 GCA_964486345.1 uncultured bacterium | reverse complement strand
ATCGGAAAGTATCACGGAGATCGGTGCTGTAAAAATCTTAAAAGGCGAAATTACAGATACATTCTCCACTTTCGTAAATCCCGGAAAACATATACCCATACAGATCACAAAACTAACGGGCATCAACGACGATATGGTAAAAGACGCTCCTGCGTTCAGGGACATCGCCGGCAAAATCGCGGATTTCATCAAAGGCGAAACTCTGTTAATCCACAACGGAGATTTTGATATCTCTTTCCTGAAGAAAGAATTTGATCTGTGCGGGAGGCCTTTCCCTGAAGTGAAGGTTATAGACACCCTTTCCATAGCAAGAAATTCCTTCCGTTTCCCCGGAAATTCCTTGTCCCGCATAGCCGCTTATTACAAGATTGACACGGAAGGCCTCCACAGGGCTGAAGCCGACGCCATGATAAC
This sequence comes from uncultured bacterium, assembly GCA_964486345.1. Lineage (GTDB taxonomy): Bacteria > Ratteibacteria > UBA8468 > B48-G9 > JAFGKM01 > JAFGKM01. The sequence goes on along the minus strand of CAZAMK010000149.1, from coordinate 3,128 downwards.
ATACAGAATCTACCGGAAATTCTGCGAAGAGCTGTCTGGAAAAGAGTATAAAAAATCCTGTGCCTGAAAATAAATTTGACAAATGTTTATATATGCTATAGAATTGTCGTTGAGGAAAAAATGAAACAGGTTGTGGCTTTGACTCTTTTAGCATTAGGTGTATTAAGTATGATGAGCGGTTGCTCGCTAAGCATGGATTTCCATCCTGATGGCAAACAATCCCAATCTGCTAAATAAGGAGCATATATATATTTCTATTATTCAACCCCACGCATCTCCAAAAATTCCAAAAAAGGGTATCAGGAATTGCGGGGTATCGGGGGTATACAAAAGGAGGGAATAGAATGGCCAAGGAAAAAGGCAAAGTGAAGTGGTTCAATAACGCCAAAGGTTACGGCTTTATTGAAAGAGAAGGCGGCGAAGACGTCTTTGTTCATTACTCCGCTATTACCGGAGATGGATACCGTTCGTTGCAGGAAGGCGATGCGGTTGAATTCGAGGTAGTGTCGAGTGACAAAGGACTTCAGGCTGCAAACGTAGCCAAGATATAACGCTCATACCAATCTCAATTTAAAACAGGGTTCCGCGCCCGTATCTCACGGGCAGGAACACTGTATTAGATATTCCGAAGAATTGGTAACATAAGGTTGCCGGGACGGGACAGAAAAAATTCTTTCCTGTTCCGGCGGCCTGAACATGAAGCGTACCGCTCGCAGGAGCGGGAATAATCCCTTAAAACGGTTGTAGGGAACGGAGAGATTTCCCTTTTAGTATCTTTTTTTTACAGCCGTTTTAAAAGGAAGGGAAGTGTTTTTATTTTAATAATGTTCTGCGAAAATCCGAAAACAAAGATTCACCTGCCGCTCTTTTGTTCTATTCCGCATACAAACAGGAATCTGCTTTACATACAGCGCCTGGCATAAATAAACTTAAGGCGGTTTTTTTGACCCTATAGAAAAGACTGGAGGGGAAAATGGGTTTATGGAGCTTTATCGTCAAAGGCGGTCCGGTAATGATTCCGATTATCCTTTCCGGAGCGCTAATCCTGGCGATTATTATTGAACGCCTGATTTCGCTGAAAAACGCCGAGACGGACAATGAAAATTTCATCCGCAGTATTGAAGAGCGCTTGCAGAGAAGAAAAATAAAAGAAGCTCTTGAATTATGCAATGCCAACGATAAACCCGTCCCGCGGATAATAAAAGCAGGCCTGCTGAAATCGGACAGAAGCAGGGAAGAAATAAAAGAATCCATAGACGATGCGGCAAATCACGAAATACCTGTTCTTGAGAAATATTTGGGGATTCTTGCAACGGTCGCCACTATAGCGCCTTTGCTCGGACTTCTGGGTACGGTCACAGGTATGATAAGAGCCTTTATGGTTATAGAAGCGCGGGCGGGGCTCGTACACCCGGGAGAACTCGCGGGAGGAATCTGGGAAGCGCTTATAACGACAGTCGCAGGGCTTATTGTTGCGATTCCGTCGTATTTGTCGTATAACTATTTTGTAAGCAGGGTTAATAAGATCATCCTGCAAATGGAAAAGACAGCGACAAAATTGATAGACATACTTTTTCTGCTGAAATCGGAGAAAGACGAAACGACATGAGATTCAACAGGCGATACTCCATAATTAAGGGAGACCTTAATATCACACCGCTGGTAGACATGGTTTTTCTGCAGTTAGTTTATTTTATGCTCACATCCAGTTTCATAATACAGCCGGGCATGAAAATCAATCTGCCCAAAGCGGCGACGACCGAGATTCTGCCCAAAAATGAAATAACTGTAGTTATCTCTCCCGAAGGAAAAATTTTCTATAACGATATTCTGGTAACGCTTGAACAGCTTGAAGTTCTTTTCTACGAGGAAGCGGTCAAGAATGCGGATACAACTTTGCTGATAAAGGGGGATAAGAAAACTGAATACGGCATAGCCGTTACCATTATGGATACTGCAAGAAACAGAGGAATAAACAAAATTGCCGTAGCCACGACATCCAAATTTTAAAATGAGAGGGGAAAACCGGCTTTTATTCAAAACTTTTCTGATAAGTCTTACCATCCATATAGGAAGTATCTCTTTATTTTCACTGGCATTGCCTCAAGCAGGGATACAAAAGCCGATAGAAGTTTCCATACTATCGCTTTCTGACTCACAGAAAGAAACAGCATACGCCGAAACCGCACCGCCTGCCGCAATTTCCAAAGCCGAGGCGCAAGGAGGAAAAGTCAGCCTGCCGGAAACTAAAGAAGCAATAAAAATTTCTCCGGAGAGACTTTCCGAATCGCCAACGCAAAGCTCCAGCCTGCAGATAACAAAGAAACTTGGACTCCCCGATTTTTTCACACCTATTGAGATAGAGGGGCCTATAGGGGAAAGAACTCTCGTTCACAGAGAGACGCTGGAATATCCTGAATGGATGCAGAAAAAAAGGGTTGGCGGCGATGTCACGATAAAGTTCTGGGTTGACCCAAGCGGTAAAATTGCCATTACAAACCTTCTCTCTTCATCGGGATCTTCCGAACTTGACATGTATGCGGAACAGGTTTTCAAAAAATGGCTGTTTGAACCTTCCGCAACAGATAAACAAACATGGGGAATAATAACTTTTCACTTTTAAATTAAAATGATTAAGATAGACTTTACTCTGGGCATAACCCTTTATCTCGGGTTCAGCATCATCATTCTGCTTATCTGGATTGTATCTGAACGGAGTAAAAAAGGAGACTCTTCAAACGTTAATAAAACAAGGTCCCTTTGGCAATGCCCTACCTGTTTTTACGACTACATAGACAGCAATTCCGAAAACATATCAAAATGCCCCAAATGCAAAACCCTTCACAAAAGACGTGAAAAGATGTAAAATAGAACCGTCGAGGAAGCAAAAACTTATAAATCAAACCCCCATTTTGAAAGATTGGGTTCAGGGACTCGGGACCTAGGTATCGGGAAAATCCCCCCATACCCCCCTTTTGCAAAGGGGGGATTAAGAGGGGATTTCTAAAGTGTTTCACGAACCCCGAAATCCGGATCACGAATCCCGGTATTTAAAACGATATGCGGGATAAACAGCATGGGAACAAACGGCGAGATAAAGCTGGTTGAAAAGGCGAAGAAAGGCGACA
>CAZAMK010000148.1:0-3547 GCA_964486345.1 uncultured bacterium | reverse complement strand
TTGAGAAGGGACAGCGCTTCGCGGTAAGGGAAGGCGGAAAGACTGTCGGCGCCGGCGCGGTAACGGATATCAGTAAGTAAATAATTTTGTTGCAAATTATTTTTTTTGTGTTATAATATTTATTTTGCCTGTGCTGAAACGATAAAATCCAGGAGAGAAGTATGGATGTTAACAAAGAAGGAGCCATGGAAAGAAAAAGAATGAGGATTAAACTTAAGGCTTTTGACAACAGACTGCTGGACCAGTCTGCAAAAGAGATAATAGAGATGCTGAAGAAAACAGGGGTAAAGATTGCCGGGCCTGTTCCTCTCCCTACAAAGAGAGAGGTTTACACGGTATTGCGTTCACCCCATGTAAACAAGAAAAGCAGGGAGCAGTTCCAGATAAAGATTCACAAGAGAGTGATAGACGTTATAGAGCCGACTGCAAGAACCGTGGATTCTCTTAGCAAGTTAAGTTTACCTGCCGGCGTGGAAGTTGAGATGAAACTCGGTTGACAATCACAGGCAAGCGATCAAGGCAGAGCGTGCGTTGCGTATGAGGAGAACAGGAATGAAGATAGGTTTAATAGGCAAAAAAATAGGTATGAGCCAGATGTTTGCCGGTCAGGACGGCAGACTTCTTCCAGTTTTGATAATAAAAACTGGACCCTGCTGGATAACTGATATAAAGAAAGAAAAGGAAAACGGATATACGGCTGTTCAGCTCGGGTTTGACGAGGTTGCCGAGAAAAAGCTGAATAAGCCGGCGGCGGGATATTTCAAAAAGAGGGAGCTTCCCGCCATGAGAATTTTGAAGGAAATGCGCCTCAAAAGCGATAAGGATGCCGAGGGCTTTTCCGTCGGGCAGAAACTCACCGTAGAGATATTCAAAGAGGGAGAGTACGTTGATGTTACCGGCAGGTCCATCGGAAAAGGCTTCCAGGGCGTTGTGAAGAGGCATCATTTCAAAGGCGGCGGCGCAACTCACGGCTCCATGTCTCACAGGGCGCCCGGTTCAATAGGCGCAACTACGCCTTCAAGGGTTTTTAAAGGCAAGCGCATGGCGGGGCACATGGGAAACAAAAGGGTAACCGTGCAGAATCTTCTTGTCGTCAAAGTCATTCCCGAAGAGAACCTTCTTCTTCTGAAAGGTGCGGTGCCGGGACCTTCAAACGGATACATCGTCGTAAGAAAGGCGTTGAAAAAATGAAAAAGATAAATGTCTATAACATGCAGGGAAAAGTTGTCGCAGAGGAATCTCTGCCGGAAGAGCTCATCAGCAAGCCTCTGAACAAAGACATAATCTATTATTATGTCAATGCCACTATGGCGAACAGAAGGCAGGGAACGGCTTCTTCAAAGACGAGGGGAGAAGTCTCCGGCAGCGGAAAGAAGCCGTGGAGGCAGAAGGGCACCGGGCGCGCAAGGGTAGGCTCCAGCAGGACTCCCTTATGGAGACACGGCGGAGTTGTTTTCGGACCGAGCCCGAGGGATTACAGCCAGCGGCTTCCCAAGAAGGTGAAAAAGAATGCGCTCCGGGAGGTTCTGAAGGATAAGCTGCAGGAAGACAGGTTTGCCCTTTTTATGCCGGATAAGATGGAAAATCCAAAGACGAAAATTTTTGCAGATTTTCTCAAGGCGGCCGGGTATGACGGGGAGAAAATTCTTTTTGTCTTTGCCAATGACAAGGAAAATAACAGGAATCTGATAAGATCCCTTAAGAACATAGGTTCAGTAACGTACGATTTTTCAAATCAGTTAAGCGCATATGAAGTTCTTAAGTCCGACAGGATAATCGCGGAAAAGGACGTTTTTGGCGCGATAAAAGAATATTTACACTAATTTGTCGTCAAGAGTATAGCAATACCGGTTTGAGTTCGCCAGAGAGCGAGGCGGCAAGGAGGCCGACTACGAGACGTACTGAAGTACGTTAAGGAAGACGGCCGACGCAGGCAACAAAGCTCTATGTATGAAATCAAACCGGTACTAGGAGAGGATAATGAAGGGCGAACAGTTTAAAATTGTGAAATTTCCCATTGTTACCGAAAAGTCCAATGAGGCGTCTGCGGCTAACAAATATACGTTCTGCGTTGATAAAAAATCAGGAAAGATACAGATAAAAAAGGCCGTTGAAGAGATATATGACGTGAAGGTTGAAAAAATAAACATAGTGAACATGCCGAGAAAACAAAAGAATTACAAGTTCAGAATAAAGGGCTACAAGCCGGGGTATAAAAAAGCAGTGGTTACGTTGAAGGAGGGAGATAAAATTGCCATTACGTAAATTAAAGCCTGTTACGCCTGGACAGCGGCACGCCCTGCTGCAGGATTTTTCCGATATAACTAAAAGAAAACCGGAAAAGAAGCTTGTTGTCGGGATGAGAAAAACGGGAGGCCGGAACAATCAGGGAAAGATTACCTCAAGGCACAGGGGCGGCGGGCACAAGAGATTGTACAGAGAGATAGATTTTAAGGGCAGAGTCGGTATAACCGGCAGGATTGCGAGCATAGAATATGATCCGAATCGCTCCGCAAGGATAGCTCTTGTGGTTTATACCGACGGAATCAAAAGTTACATGGTTGCGCCGACAGGGCTGAAAACGGGAGATGTGATAAAATGCGGCGCGGATGCCGATATAAAGCCGGGGCACAGACTTCCTCTGCGGAAGATACCCGAAGGCGTTCAGGTTTACAACATAGAACTTATACCCGGGATGGGCGGCAAGCTTGTCAGGTCTGCCGGTACTCTCGCCAACATTATGGTCAAGAGCGACCAGAATGCGCAGTTAAAACTTCCTTCAGGGGAAGTCAGGCTGTTTAATATTGACTGCATGGCCACGGTGGGGCAGGTTAGCAATCCGGAATTCAAGTATGTATCCATAGGCAAAGCGGGAAGGACGAGATGGATGGGGATAAGGCCGAGGGTCAGAGGCGTGGCAATGAATCCTGTTGACCATCCGCACGGCGGCGGCGAAGGCAGGAGCAAGGGGCATCTTTCCCAGAGCCCGTGGGGTATGCCTACGAAGGGGTACAAGACGAGAAGAAAAAGCAAGCCTTCCGACAGAAAGATACTGCAAAAACGGAAATAACGGAGCCGGAGAATATAATGAGATCAAAGAAAAAAGGGCCGTATGTTGAAGAGAAACTTCTGAAAAAAGTAAAGAAAAACGTAGATAGCGGCAGGAAGGATATTATTAAAACGTGGGCAAGGTCGTCGGTTGTCATACCCGAATTTATCGGATATACCTTTGCCGTACATAACGGCAGGATGTTTATAAACGTATACGTTACCGAAAACATGGTTGGGCATAAATTCGGAGAATTTGCGCCTACAAGGACATTCAGAGGCCACGGCAGTCATACCGAGAGAACCAAGGAAAAGACATAACCGCCGTCAGGCCGCACAGGCATTTCAGGGGAGAGAGGGAGCACAATGGAAGTAATTGCAAAATCAAAATATATCAGGCAGAGCCCGAGAAAACTCCGGCTGGTGACAGGGGCGTTGAAGGGCAAAGAGGTTCAGGAATCTTTGAATATTCTGAAAAACATGTCTAAGAGAGGAACCT
>CAZAMK010000147.1:0-3549 GCA_964486345.1 uncultured bacterium | reverse complement strand
GTGAAAACCAGAAGCACAATCGGCTGCGGCGATACGTTCCTGTCGGGATTTCTGTGCGGGTTTTCACGTAATCAAACCTGCGAGGACTGCCTGCGGCTTGCCGCCGCCTGCGGAGCGGCAAAGGCAATGAAAGAAGGCACCCGTATGCCGTCCCTTTCGGAAGTAAAAAAACTCCTGCAAAAGGTCAGGATTCTTAAGGTCTCTGCACGGACTCCCCTACCGCTCTCTCATGAATAGGATTATAACCGCTCCTATTAAACTCTGTATGACAACGCTTATCAGAAAAAGAACCGAAAGCGCAAAGGCGTTTTCCTTGCCCATTGAGGCAGAGAAGAAATAAACGTAGGTGAATTCCCTTACCCCCAGCCCTCCCAGCGAGGGAATCATCGTTGATGTCCATATGAGAGGTATGTATATGAAGAAAAGGCTTATGTTCGGGATTTGCGCCTGCCCCCACAATAAAGACAGACTCATCAGATAATTTGTCAGTATTGAAATGCTCTGCAAAATAAAGCTCACTGCAAGAGCCGCAAAAAACCATTTTCCCGCAGAAAAATACCGGTTAAATACATCATAGGTGTTTTTCATAGGAGTCTTTATCCTTCCCGGGAATAATTTTCTCACAAGCGAATAAAGGGGCGCCGCTATCCTTCTGTTGGAAAAAAACAACAGAACAAGCAGGAGGGCGGCAAGAATTAGCATAAGCGCATATTTAGTGCGCATCGTCACCGCCGGCGTTAACAAAGCGGCAATAACCCCCATCGTTATGACCGTAAGGGCTCCGATAAACCTGTCTATGAGCACGGAGCTTCCGAGCAAAAGCTTGTTCTCTTCCCCTTTCACAAGATAGAAGACCTTCGCTATATCGCCTCCGGATCCGGTAGGCAGAAAGTTGTTGAACAGCATCCCCACCATTGTAAGCTTCCAGATGCTTAAAAACCTTATTCTCTCCGACTTTGACTGGCTTTTCAGCAGAAGCATCCATCTCAAAGAGAGCAGGAATGAAAGAAGCACTGTTATAAGAAGGGCGGTTAAAGCCAGCGGCAGGTAACACCCCTTCAACGTCTCATACAGCATGTGGAAATCAATTTTCCTGAAAACCAGAAAAAGAAAGGCCGTGCTTATAAAAATTTTCAACAGCAGCTGCAAAATTTTTTTCTTCATCATTACTTCTCAGAAATCAAGCATCCTTTTCATTTCCTCAAACCTTTTCTTCACATCCGCCCTGCCTGTTTTTTCCAGCCGGCCGGTGCCGAAATCCTCTACGGTAAAAGATGCCGCAACAGCACCCATGACAGTAGCCGTGCGCAGGCTCTCCCGGGTTATCTTCTTTCTTGTTGAAAGATAACCGAGAAATCCTCCGGCGAAGCTGTCCCCCGCCCCGGTTGGGTCTTTCACCTTTTCAAGAGGGTACGCCGGAACGGCAAAAAAATCATCTTCGCTTAGAAGAAAAGCTCCGTGCTCCCCTTTTTTAATTATGACTATCTCCGGGCCGTGCCGGATAATCTTTTTTGCTGCGGAAATCAGGTTTACCTCTCCCGAAAGCATTTTGGATTCAGTCTCATTTATAAAAAGGATATCCGCTTTTTTCATAATATCCTTAAGGGATTGACGTTTATTGTTTATCCAAAGGTTCATCGTATCAAGAACGGTAAGCTTGAGTGGTTTAACGCGTTTAAGAACCTCGTTCTGAACCTCGGGGTCGGTATTGGCAAGAAAAAGATAGTCCGGATTTTTATAATGGGCAGGGATTTCAAGATTATTTTCAGTAAGACGCTCCGGGCAGACCGAAAGAGTCCTTGCCTCATTAATGTTTTCTCCGTATTCTCCCGTCCACCTGAAAGTGCTTCCCCCGCATATCTTAAGGCCTGCAAGGTCTATGTTCTTTCTCTTCAGTTTGCGGATGTATTTCTCCGGGAAATCTTCACCTGCCGCACTCAACAGTTTTACCGGCGAAAAAATCCCTGCCGCGAGACAGGCATAAACAGCGGAGCCTCCGAGAGTTTCTTTTATCTCTCCGAAAGGTGTTTTTATATTGTCAAGCGCCACAGAACCTACTATCAGAATACTCATTTTTGTAGCGTATAGTCTGAAACATAGCGTATAGCGTGGAGCGTTTAGCGTATAATTAAAAGCCTTTAATTGTATTTCCTATACGCTGTACGCTATACCCTATACGCCGTTTTTATTTTCTCTGCTTGTCAATTTCCTTTTCTTCAATGCCTTCTTTTATCTTATGCAAAACCCCGTTTATGAACCTCGGAGAGTCTTCGGCTCCGTATCTTTTGGCGAGTTCTATAGCCTCATTGATTGAGACCAGCACAGGCATACTGTCAATAAAAAGCAGTTCAAAAACAGCCAATCGCAAGATGTTTTTGTCAAGACAGGGCATCCTTTTTATAGACCAATTTATGGCTGAAGCCGATATTTTCTCATCTATCAGAGAAAGATTCTGGAGGGTTCCCTTCACCAGCATGGCGGCAAATTCAGTTATTTCTTTATCTTTTATCTCCTGGTCCTGCCAGAAACAGTCAAGTAAGGCATCAGCATCGCCCTTTAATTCACCGCGCATCTCTGCCTGGTAAAGAAAGATAAGGGCCAGTTCCCGTGATTTTCTCCGTCTCATAATTTTCAATTCTGCTGCAGTTTTTTTAAATCATTGATGACAGATTTGCCATTTCAATGGCGGAAAGCGCCGCAAACCACCCCTTGTTTCCTTTCTTTATCCCTGCTCTCTCTATCGCCTGGTCGGTTGAATCCGCCGTAATGACTCCGAAAGATACGGGAGTTTTTCCCTGGAGGTTTACCTGCGTTACCGCTTTTGCAATCTGTGAGCTGACATATTCAGAGTGGGGCGTATCTCCCCTTATCACGGCTCCCAGACAGATGATGGCATCATATTTGGGTTTTGCCGCCATCTTTGAAACTGCAAAAACGGCTTCAACGCTTCCCGGCACCCATACGACTTCAATATCCTGTTCGCTCCCGCTGTGGCGCTTTATGCAGTCAATAGCGCCTTCAAGCAGGCGTTTTGATATAAGGTCGTTGAACCTGCTTACAATTATCCCGAACTTCTTTCCTTTCGCATCAAGTACCGCCTCTTTTGTCTTCATTGTCCCCCCCTTCAAAAAATCTGGCGTATAGCGTGGAGCGTTTAGCGTATAATTAAAAGCTTTTAATTGTATTTTCTATACGCTCTACGCTATCCGCTTTACGCTGTATTTGCTACATTATATGCCCCAGACGTTTTTTCTTTGTCTCCAGGTATTTTTTTGAATGCCGGGTACATTTTACCACAATGGGCACCCTTTCCACTATTTTGATTCCGTATCCCTCAAGCCCTATAACCTTTCTCGGATTGTTTGTAAGCAGTCGTATCCTGGTCAGCCCGAGGTCCGCAAGTATCTGCGCTCCTATACCGTAATCCCGCAGGTCTTCAGGAAACCCAAGCTGTAGATTTGCATCCACCGTATCAAGGTTTTTCTTCTCCTGCAGAAGGTACGCCCTTAATTTATTCTCCAGCCCTATGCCCCTGCCCTCCTGCGGAAG
>CAZAMK010000146.1:0-3572 GCA_964486345.1 uncultured bacterium | reverse complement strand
TGGATATGCTGTCGGGCAGTCAACTGCCGAGGATATGCTAAGGTAGGGAAATTCACCCCTCACCTTCATCCTCTCCCCCAAGGGGCGAGGAAAAAAGAGAGCACGGGAAGGGATATGGAAAGATACAAATACATAGGGAAAGAACTCCAGCGGCACCTGCCTTTTTCAATATTCAGCGTCGCCGCGGGACTGATGCTGGCAGGAATATTGACTTTCATAACTGAAATAGCCGGAATTGAAAATCCATCTAAAAACTTTGAGGATCTTTTCCACATCTTCCATCCCATGCACATACTGTTTTCCACCATTGCTACAACCGCAATGTTCTGGCAGCACGAGAAAAATTTCATAAAAACCTTGCTTATAGGAATTATCGGCTCCATCGGCATCTGCGGAATAAGCGATATCTTCATTCCTTACATTTCAGGCATATTCCTTGGAGCAAAGATGGAACTGCACATATGCATATTACAGCACAGCCAGATCATTCTGCCGTTTCTGACATTGGGCCTTGCGGCAGGATTCTTGGCGCCTGGGAGCATTGAAAAAAACGAAGGGGTTGTTTTTTCACATTCACTGCACGTGTTTGTCAGTGCGGCGGCATCCATTATGTACCTGGTTGGGTTCGGACTAACCAATTGGATTCATCAGATAGGCGGGGTTTTGATATTTATGGTACTTGCCGTCGTCATCCCCTGCTGTACAAGCGACATAGTTTTTCCCCTGTTATGCGTCAAAGGTAATTGTCATCATCATTAAAACATTGTTTGTCATTGCGAAGCATGCCTTATATGCTGGAGTAATCTCGATTCACCCTCACCCTGACCCTCTCCCCTTCCGCCACAAAGCGTAGGCGGACTGGCGCAAGGGAGAGGGGAAAAGGAAAGGACGGTAAAAAATGGAGAAGAAAATAAGAGTGGCGATTTACGGAGTCGGTCCCATAGGGGCAAAGATTGCAAGTTTTCTGTACGAACGCAAGAATTTTGACGTTGCGGGAGCAATAGACATAGACAAGAGCAAAAAAGGGAAGGACATTGCCGAATTTGCCGGGCTGGAGAAAAAGACGGGCGTATTGATAGAAAGCGATGCAGGGAAAGTTCTTTCAGGGAAAAACATTGATGTCGTCGTTCTCACCACTACCTCATCTATCGCAAAGATTAAAGAACAGGTCGCGGGAATACTCTCTTACGGAATAAACATAGTCTCCACCTGTGAAGAATTATCCTATCCGTGGGTTACTGCGACTGAAACGGCGAGAGAAATAGACGACCTTGCGAAAAAAAATAACGCGGTTGTACTCTCCACCGGAGTAAACCCCGGATTTCTGATGGACTTCCTTCCTATAGCGATGAGCGGAGTCTGCCGCAGTGTTGAGCATATTACCGTAGAGCGTATGCAGAACGCCGCACAACGGCGCATACCCTTCCAGCAGAAGGTCGGGATAGGGATTACCCCTGCGGAATTCGCAAACAGAGTTAAAGAAGGCACATTGAGGCACGTCGGTCTCACCGAATCCATGTATATGATTGCCGGGCGCATGGGCTGGAAGCTTGACCGGACGGAAGATGTGATTGAACCCGTGATTGCGCAGGAACCCATGACAGTTAACGGGAAACTTATTGAAAAAGGCAAGGTTCTGGGCGTGAAACAGACGGGACGCGGTTTCTCGCAGGGAAAAGAGTTGATAACACTGCTTTTCACAGCCGCGGCGGGAGTCTCCCCCGCATACGACCGCACGGTAATCAAGGGAACTCCGGAGATGGACGTTACAATAAAAAACGGGGTGAACGGAGACATCGCCACCTGCGCCATTATAGCCAACGCAATACCGGTAGTTTTGAGGGCAAAACCCGGGCTCCGGACAATGGCAGACATTGAGCCGGTATCCTTTTTTGCCGGATAACCGCAATGGAATCAATATATTCCCTGTCGCCGCTGAATATCATCCTTCTTCTTTTCAGCGGTTTTATGATAGGCGTCTCCAAAACCGGCGTTCCCGGACTGGGGATGCTGGCAATTATCCTCTCCGCGATGGCTTTGCCCGCGCGCCATTCAACGGGGCTTGTGCTGGTGATGCTCATCTGCGGCGACCTTTTCGCGGTGGCTTATTACCGCCGGCATGCCGTATGGAAACACCTTTTAAGGATTATCCCCTGGGCATTCTTCGGGATAGTCATCGGTTATTTTTCCCTCGGCAAAATCAACGACCGGCAATTAAAGCCCGTCATAGCGCTGATAATCCTCTCCATACTGGTTCTAAACCACTGGTGGAAAAACAGCAACACAGAAAAACTGAATATACCGGAACGCTGGTGGTTTGCGGCTTTTCTCGGACTGCTGGCGGGCACGACGACGATGATGGCAAATGCGGCCGGACCCATAATGATTATCTACCTACTTGCCATGGGACTGCCCAAAAAAGAGTTTATAGGAACCAGTGCCTGGTATTTTTTCATAATGAACTGGGTGAAGGTGCCTTTCAGCGCCAATCTCGGGTTGATAAATGCGGGTTCAATGCGGCTCAATTTTATCATTCTTCCCGCAGTGGCGGCCGGAGCCATTGCAGGAATAATCATCAAAAAAATTCCCGAAAAAGCATTCAATATCATCGTGCAGGTTCTTACCGTCGCCGCCGCCCTCAAACTTCTGTTTTAAATTATTCACAGGCTAAATTCATAAAAGAGATTAAATTGTTTTTTTTGTCATTGCGAGGAATGTTTTGTATGACGAAGCAATCTCAATTAGAGATTGGGATTGCCGCGCCCCTGAAAAACAGGGCTCGCAATGACAAGGCAAGAGAAAAAATCCCCCTATACCCCCCTTTTACACCTGTCCGCCAAAGTCTTAGTGGCGGAAAGGGGGGATTAAGAGTGGATTTGGAAGCAACATTGTGGGAGGCATCTCCCGATGCCGATTATTTCGAGGTCAGGAGACCTCTCCCACAAGACTGTTTACACAATCAAGCCGGTTTGTACTGTTCGGCATACTTGATAATACTATTCATCATTTTCACGCACGCGACAGGATTCTTCCCGACGGAAGTCTCGGCGGAAAGCATAACGAAATCCGTCCCGTCAAGGACGGCGTTTGCCACGTCGCTTACCTCCGCCCTTGTAGGAAATGGATTTTCAACCATGCTTTCAAGCATCTGGGTGGCGGTTATTGAAAGCCTTTTGTGTTTCCCGCAGTACTTTATGATTTCCTTCTGCACGAAGGGAACCTTCTGCACGGGGATGCTTATGCCCATATCGCCCCTCGCTATCATTATGCCTTCGGAAACCTTTATTATTTCCTCTATGTTGTTTATCCCTTGCTGGCATTCAATCTTTGCGACAATCTTCTGCTGAATTCCTCCGCCGATGTAATCCTTCAGCGTAATTATGTCCCGTTTGCTCCTCACAAACGACTGCGCAATGTAATCTACGCGGTTTTCAAGGGCAAAATCAATGTCTTTCTTATCCTTATCGCATAGAGGGGGGAATTTCAGCTTTGCGCCCGGACTGTTTGTTCCCTTTCTCTCCTGAAGAATTCCGCCGGACACCACTTTCAGCCTTATCCGACGTTTTTCAATA
>CAZAMK010000145.1:0-3587 GCA_964486345.1 uncultured bacterium | reverse complement strand
TAACTATGGCAACCTTCAGCTTGTTGACTGACATCCGTATATTATAGCATACCCCTTTAAAACAAGTGGTTAGTGAAAAGTGAATAGTGATTAGTAAAAACACTCATTATTAACCGCTTTGAAAGGTACTTGATTTTGAATATGGGAAAAAAGTAATATAATGTATCGTTACAAGAAATACGGCGTGGAGCGGGCAGCGTGAAGCGTATAGGGAAGAAGTGAAAATGGATTCCTGCCTAAAACATGCAGGAATGACAAAAAAGCATAGGAGGTACACTACGGATGAAAAAAGGACTGATAATAGTTGAGTCTCCCACAAAGGCAAAAACCATCGGCGGGATACTGGGGCATGATTACATAGTCATAGCTACCATGGGACATGTGAGAGACCTTCCCGATAAGAACATGGGCATAAATATAGATAAGGATTTTGAGCCCAAGTACGTGATTATACCAGGCAAGAAGACAGTTGCGGCAAACCTCAAAAAAGCTGCGGGCGAACATGACAGCATATATCTGGCAACCGACGAAGACAGAGAAGGCGAAGCCATCGCGTGGCACATAATGCACATCATCGGCAAAAAGCCGGATGAAATAAAACGCGTGGCTTTCCATGAAATCGTTCCGGACGCCGTGCGCGAAGCATTCCGCTCCCCGCGCGGTATCTCTCTAAACCTCGTTGACGCCCAGCAGGCGAGAAGGATTCTGGACAGGATTGTCGGATACACGATAAGCCCATTCCTCGGAAGAGGCCTTTCAGCCGGCCGAGTACAGTCGGTGGCGCTGAAGCTGATAGTGGAGAGAGAAAAAGAGATTGAAGGTTTTGTTTCACAGGTCTACTGGACGGTAAAGGCAAACGGAGAAAAAAACGGAAAAAGCATTTCCCTTGAACTGGCGGAAATTGGCGGTAAAAAGATTGAAAAATACGGATTGAAGGACAGCGGCGCCGTAGATAAAATACTTGAAGAGTTGAAGAAAAACAGCATGGCCGTTATGGGAAAAAACGTAACGACTAAAAAAGTAAAGCCGTACCCTCCCTTCATCACCAGCACGCTCCAGCAGGAAGCTTCCATCAAGCTCGGGTTCTCGTCTTCAAGGACGATGGCGATAGCCCAGCAGTTGTACGAAGGAGTCGCCACGGAAGAAGGAAGCATGGGGCTGATTACCTACATGAGAACCGATTCCCCCTCGGTGGCAAAGCCGGCAAAGAACCAGGTCATTAAATATATCGGAGACGCCTTCGGAAAAGAATACCTTCCCGAAAAACCTAATTTCTATAAAAGCAAGTCCTCTTCGGCGCAGGAGGCCCATGAGGCAATAAGGCCCACGTCGGCTCTGAAAACGCCGGAGAAAATGAAGCCTTTCCTGAAGGAAGAGCAGTACAGGCTTTATAAACTGATATGGGAAAGGTTCGTCGCCAGCCAGATGAAGGAAGCGGAAATAGAGAATACGAAAATCTCCGCGGAAAACGGCAAATACGGATTCACCGCAGAGAGCAATACTGTCAGGTTTGACGGCTTCATGAAGCTGTGGGACATGAAGATTGACACAGGGGAAGACTGTGCCGCGGAAATTGAAAAAGGAGAAGTTCTGAATATCTCCGAATATATCAAAGAAGAGCATAAGACAAACCCGCCTCCGAGGTACACGGAAGCAAGTTTAATCAAGACGCTGGAGAAACACGGCATAGGAAGGCCTTCAACCTATGCGCCGACTATCTCCATACTTCTCAACAGGGGTTACGTAAAAACGGAGAAACGCGCGCTCGTGCCTTTGAAAATAGGCAGGGTGGTATACGAGATGCTCATGAGGTTTTTCCCGGACATAATCAAGATAGATTTCACTGCAAAGATGGAGGAAGAACTTGACAAGATAGCCGAAGGCGAAAGAAAATGGACTGAAATCCTTCATGAATTTTATAAAGATTACAAGCCCCTTCTGGAAAAAGCAAAAGGCAGGGGTCCGGAATACAACGAGATATTCAATAAAATCCTTGCGGCGGACAAGGTATGCCCGAAATGCAAAATACCGATGGTTGTAAAGAAAGGAAGATACGGGATGTTTCTCGGCTGTCCCAATTTCCCGGAATGCACCTACAAAGATTCCATAATAAATGAAGAGGTGGCGTCGGAAGACAAGGCATGCCCAAAATGCGGGATACCCCTTGTCGTCAAAAAAGGCAAGTTCGGCTCATTTTACGGATGCCCTAATTATCCGGAATGCAAGCATACCGAGAGGATTAAAAATGCTCATTATTCCCGCAATAGATTTAAAAAGAAATGAGGTAGTAAGGCTATCCAAAGGCGATTTCACCAAAATTACCCGGTATGACGCATCTGCGCAGGACATCGCCGGAAACTATCTTGCGGCCGGCGCAAAACGCCTGCACGTGATATTCCTCTGGGGAGCGCAGACGGGAAAGCTCACGGAGGAAGAGAAAACGCTCGGCAGAATAATAAAAACAAGGGACATTTATGACAGGGACTGCAGGATACAGATTGGCGGCGGGATAAGAAGGTACGAACAAGTTAAGAATTTTCTGTCGCAGGGAATTGATTTTATAATAATCGGCACCTCCATGCTGATACCCGTCGTGCTGGAAGAGGGCTTCTCAAAAAACGACCTGAAGCTTTTTTACCAGCGCGGAGGGAAAAATTTCAGCGAAGAGACGGAGATTCCGGAATTTGACCTTATAAGCAGGATTGAAGGGGAAATGAAGGACAAAATAATCGTCGCAGTAGACTACAGGAAAGATGAGACGGCGCTAAGCGGCTGGGAAGCCGCCGTTCCCATTACCCCGCATTACATGATTAAGAAACTCATGGAAAAGGGCTACCGGAGATTCCTGATCACCAACGTAGAAAAAGACGGAATGCTTGAGGGAATAGATACGGCTTCGGTAAAAGACATCCTTGAGAAAATCAGCAGGGGCGCGGATAAGCCGGCAGAAGTCATAACCGCCGGAGGAATAACTACGGAAGCCGACATTGAAGCTCTGCATAAACTCGGACGTAAACCGGACGGAGTCGTAATAGGAAAAGCGCTTTACAGCAAAAAAATTGATTTGCGCTCCGCCATAAAAAAATTCCAATAAAAATGAACAAAAAGCTTTTAATCGCGACTCTTCTGCTGGCGCTAACACTTGCGCACCCACATGCGTCGGAGGTCTTTGAATGCAAGGTATGCCCCGCAAACAACAGGGATTACGGGAACCTTCTGATGAAACGCCTGAAGGAAGCAAAAAAATCCGTTTTCATGATAATGTTCCTTGCAAGCTACTATCCTGAATATAAGGATACAAGCCCCACCAATCTTTTCATTGACGAGTTGATAAAGGCTAAGAAAAGAGGGTTAAAGGTAAATATAATTTTAGAACAGTCGGAGGACAGCAGGGATTCGCATTCGTCAACCGAGAATTTAAAAACCGCAATGCGGCTTGCGGCCGGAGGCATTACGGTTCACTTAGACCCGCCGGAAAAGACGACTCATGCGAAACTGCTTGTGATAGACGAAAAGATTGTGGTGATAGGAAGCGCCAACTGGTCTTACTCGGCAATGGAAAAAAACAACGAAGCGTCCGTCATAAT
>CAZAMK010000144.1:0-3600 GCA_964486345.1 uncultured bacterium | reverse complement strand
CCAGGTATTCCCTTTTCAGTTTTTTGTAGCTGTTCATTATAGTCAGCGTTTCTTTCCTGCTGATGTTTCTCCTTATAGACAGACTTGAAAACCTTACCGATTTTGTAAAGCGCGGGGATGCGTTTGACGCTTTCAAATCTTTCTACCGCCTTCCCTCAATCTTCGTTGAAATATCGCCGGTCCTGACATTTCTTAGCGGGATGTTTCTGCTTGGCGAGATGATAAAATACGGGGAAATCAGGATACTTGAAATATCAGGGATAAAACCCCTGAAACTGCTGACTGTCTTTTTTCTTTGCGGCACGGTTATTTCAGCCGTCTCTTTCCACATGAAGAATTTCACGGCCCCGGCATGCCTGAAGAAGATAAATAAGCAGGCGGAGGTAAAAGTGGTTAATTTTTCCTCCCCCAAATACCTGCTTTACAGCGAGAAATTCATTCCCCCTGACACATTCAGAAAAATCCAGATTTCAGTCATGCAGGACGGCGGCGGAATCATGACTGTGAATGCGGCGAGCGCCGTTTACATGGGAGAGAACGTGTGGGCGTTCACGGAGGGGCGGATGTGGCATTTCGGGAGCGACGGAAGAATGGAGAAATCTGAAAACTTCGGCGTCAAACAGCTTTACATAATGCTTGAGCCAAAACTTATTATGGACACCTCCAAGAATCTTGATGAGTTTTCTTACTACGAGTTGAGGGATATGATGCGGAAACTGGAAAAACTTAATATTCTGCCGGTCTCCGTGGAGAGTTCTTTACATGAAAGGTTTGCCTATCCCCTGCTGAATCTCTTCCTTCTGTTTATCCTTTTTCCGTTTTTCTACGTCAGACACAAAATTTCAAGGGTTTTCGTGCTGGGCCTTTCAATACTGCTGTCTTTCATATCCTACGGTGTTTTTTCCTCGGGGCTCACTCTTGCGAAAGGCGGAAAGATGCCGGTTTTCGCCGGAGTGTGGCTCATGCATATTCTGATAACGGCGGCATTGATTTTGTATTTTTTCCGGTTGTCTAAAAAGACAAAATCGGATATAATCTGAAGGTTGAAATAAAAGAGAGAAACGAATATGATGAAGAAAAAAGATTTGCTTGTGGAAATAGGATGCGAAGACCTGCCTTCATGGTCCGGCGGATATCTAAAGGAAAACTGGCTCCCCGTCTTTACGTCAATGCTTGACGAATTCAGGATAGAATACGCCTCCGTAAGGTTTTTCCATACCGTAAGAAGGCTGATTATATACGTAAAGGATGCAGGAGAAAGACAGCGCGACGCGACTACGGAGATATACGGGCCGTCCATTGATGCAGGCATTGATGAAAACGGGCGGTTTACTGTTGCGGCGGAAAAATTTGCCGGTTCGCACGGCGTAAAGGCGCGTGACCTCCTTGTAAAAGAGAAAAAAGGAAAAAAAGTGCTCGTTGCGGTTAAGGAGGAGAAGGGACGGCCCCTGCCGAATATCATCGGGCAGATTCTGGAGGAGAGCATAAGAAAGACCGAGATACCGAGAGGGATGAAGTGGACCGAAGATGATTTCAGGTTCATACGCCCCGTAAGATGGATCCTCGCCCTCTACGGCAAACAGGTTGTCAGGATAAAGCTTGGAGGGGTATCAAGCGGCAGGCATTCATTCGGGCACAGAGTTCTTGCTCCCTCAAGGTTTACGTGTTCAGAGCCGTCCGACTATATGGACAAGGCGCTTAAGAAATCAGTTATCTTTGACCCCGGTGTGCGGTTTGAATTTGTGAAGACGAAAATCCGTGAAAAAGTTGACGGGGCGAAGGTATCAATGGATGAAGCATATGCCGCTAAAATTTCAAACCTTGCCGAGTACCCTGCGGTTGAAGTATGCAGTCTGAAAGAAGAGCATATTGAACTGCCGGACGAAGTAGTCAGCGCCGTGATTATGAAGCTCAACGGCATTCCCCTCTTTGAAAAAAACGGGAAGCTCCATAAAAAGTATATTGCGGTTTTTGAAGGCGCGGGCGGGGACGAGATAAGGGAGAATTATCAGAATGTCCTTCATGCCAAGATGGAAGATGCGGTGTTTTTCATGGAGAAGGACATGCAGTTCGGTTTTGCTTCTTACACGGAGCGGCTGAAGAATATCATGTATCATCCCAGATGGGGAAGCGTTTATGACAGGGTTGAGAGGTTCAGGAAAATTTATGAAGTGCTGAAGGAATATGTGGATATTGACGCGGAAAAGAAGGAGAATATTTCAACGATAATCTCCCTGTGTAAAAACGACCTTCCCACCCTGATGGTAGCCGAATTTCCCTCTCTTGAGGGCGTTATCGGGCGCATATATGCCGAGAAAAACGGATATAACGACGTTGTATCCTCCGCCGTGGAACAGCATTACTTTCCCAGATACAGCGGAGATAAACTGCCCGCAACATATGAGGCGGGGATAGTATCCCTGATAGCGCGCCTTGAGGCGGTATCCAGTTTCATTATAGACAACACAAAGGTCAAAGGTGCGGGCGACCCTTACGGTCTTAAAAAACTCGCCAACGGTCTTATTGAGATAATATGGAGCAGGAAGCTGAATTTTCCTTTGAGGCAGGCTGTCCGCAGTACGCTGAATGTTTTCGGATGCGTTTCGCCGGAAACGGAGAACGAGATACTGAATTTCATTTTCCAGAGGGTTGAAAATATCCTCGCCGGCGAAGGCGTTTCTCCGGGAATAAGAAAAGCCGTAATGGCGGTTGACAGGGAAAATCTTGTTATCCTTAGGGAAAAGATAGACGCCCTTGAAAAATTCTTCGGCGGAGGGAAGGAAGCCAAGAGCATCCTTGTTCCTTTTATAAGGGTTGCGAATATTTTGAAGCAGGCGGGAGAAAAGGGGATTGGCTCCGGTTTGTTTGACGAGTCCCTCCTTGCGGAGAATACTGAAAAGGAGCTTTATGATTTTTACAGGTCTGAAGCGGTCATAGAAAAGCTTCTGGCTTACGACAGCAGGGACTATGCGGCGTTTCTGGAAAGATTGAGCCGCTGGCGCAAGATAATAGACAGGTTCTTTGACGACGTGCTTGTCATGTGCGAAGATGAAAAATCAAGAAACAACAGGCTGGCTCTTCTTAAGAAAATCAACAGTCTGTTTAATCTTTTTGCGGATTTTTCCATGATACCGATAGTGGAGGTTGATAATGCTTAGAGAAGTAGATGCAGAGATTTACCGCGTGCTTGTAAATGAGCAGGAAAAACAGAGGAATACCATAGGGCTTATACCTTCCGAAAATATTGTCAGCAAGGATGTCCTGCATCTTGCCGGGACGGTTTTTACGAACAAATATGCCGAGGGATATCCGGGAAAAAGGTACTACGGCGGCTGTCAGTTTATAGACGAGATTGAAAAGATAGCCGTAAGGCGCGCGTGTTTGTTGTTCAACTCCGAGCATGCCAACGTCCAACCCCATTCCGGAAGCCAGGCTAATATGGCGGCATATTTTACCGTGCTTAAGCCCGGAGAAAAGATTCTCGCCATGAACATACTTGCGGGAGGCCACCTTACGCACGGCCTGCGCGCCAATTTTTCGGGCACGTTTTACAATGCGGTGTTTTATGACGTTGACAGAGAGACGGAGAGAATAGATTAT
>CAZAMK010000143.1:0-3609 GCA_964486345.1 uncultured bacterium | reverse complement strand
CATCGGCGTATTTCAATATACGCCTCTTCGTTTCCTCCTCGCCGCCTTGCTCTATGCACGAATTAGAAGCGGGTAAAACGCTTCAAATTCACACACATAACTAAAATCCCCTTTTAATCCCCCTTTTCTGCCACTAAGATTTTGGCGGACAGGTGCAAAGGGGGGTGGGGGGATTTGTTACTATTCCGCCTCGCTCTCTGGCGAACTCAAACCGGTATTACTATACTCTTAACGGCAAATTCGTATAATTTTCTCGACGTGAGAGATTGCCACGGTCGCAAACAACACTCCCTCGCAATGACAATACAGGGAGTTTTTCAGAGGTCTCTTATGGAACAGGCAAATAGAATGAAATCTGCGGAACTTATTTAAGGAAGACAGCGGTGGTTACGACACAGCGGCCGGTTATGAAAAAATGAAGGTTGAGGGCTGTACGGTCAGTTTTTCCCTTCAGGGCGGCAAGCGGCTTCCTGCGCTTCCAGAGCACCTCTATGTCCCGAAAGTAAAAATCCTTTTGCAGAGCCTCGGGTAGTGCCTTCCATATGGATTCCTTGAATGAGAAAGATATTGAAAGATGCAGGTTTTTTTCTTTTGAGGGTATGGCCGCCAGCTCTTTTTCCGTGAAAACTCTTTTAAGAAACCTCTCCCCGTATCTTTCTATCGCCCGACCGAACCTGTTAATGTCAACAATGTCTATGCCCGTGTATAGTTCCATAATTAAAGTCAAAAGTCAAAACTCAAAATTATAATTTAAGAGCAAAAATCAAAACAGGGGTTATTTTTTGCTCAGTTTATTCTGCCTGTGGCATTCCTCAATGACCGCAATCTGCTGTCTTACCTGCAGAGGCGTTATCTCCAGCGGCTTGCCGTTAACAAGCGTTTTGTAAAGCATCTCATAGAAAGAATGGCTCATGTTCCCAAACAGGCTTTTGTGTTCTTCCGGCACATCCCAACTCTCCTCGTGGAATTTCAGTTCGTCAACGCAGTATGAGGGGGTTCCGTCGGGTTTTGCCAGCGGCGTACGCTGAAGTTTCCTTTTGGGCGTCTCGGAGGGTTTATAATACTTCCAGTCTATATGGGAAGAGGTCCCTTTTAACCCACCCCTGCTTGCCTGTATTTCATATATGAATTGAGGATAGGCGCAGCAGGAAGATACCTCAAGGTCAATCAGCGGCCGACCCGGTGCGCGTAGCATAAGTTTCACGTAGTCCTCGGCATCGCCTAATGTGTTTACCCTGTCCATGATGCAGGTCACCTGCGGCATCTTATCAGTATCAAGCAGGTTGAGCGCTTGGTCAAGGGGATGGGGGCCGGTGTTGAGAAGACTGCCGCCGTAATATTCCTGCAGAGTCTGCCAGTCCCACCTTCTTGAAAAACCGTTGAATTCTATATTTATCTGCACAATCCGTCCCAGCACGCCGGACTTTATCACCTTTTTCACCTGTTGGAAGTATGGTGCGTACCTTGACTGCTGGAATATGGATAGAACCTTGCCGCTTTTTTTCGCCGCGGCAATCAGGATGTCCGCCTCTTTCGCCTTCCTTGCCAGCGGCTTGTCGCACAGTACGTTAAATCCAGCTGAAAGTATCTGTTTTGTCACCGGAACGTGCAGGTGGCTGGGTAAAGCGTTAACGAACAAATCAATGTTCTTGTTTGCAAACATCTTTTTGTAATCGGTATAGACTTGGCATCCGTACTCTTTTGCCGCCCTGTCCTTCCTGTCTTTAAGCAGGTCGCATACCGCAACTATCTGATATTTATTCTTCACCTGATTCAGATAAATGCCGTGTATATCCCTGCCGCTCCGTCCCTGTCCCAGAATGCCCACCTTTACAACTTTCATCTTTGTTCCCTCCGTGTGCCCCCTCACCTTTTCTTGCCCTTCGGGCTTCGGTCAACGGGCTCACCGACTCGTCCTCAGTGCTTATGGTGCTCATTATTCTTCGCACCAGCACCCTCCCCCTGCCGGGGAGAGGGAAAAAAGAGAGGAGGTCATTGTTATATGTACTGTGTTGTCAGAAACGCCATTTTCCGTTAAACTGCGGCAGATAATCCCTGAACGCCTCAAAGAAATCATCCGCTATTTTTGCCGCAATATCCGGACTCGGTATAAGCGGGTCGTTGGCAAGCGCGCATACGGCCATCTCCCGGTTGCCTGTCAATCCCGCTTCGGTTATCATCTCCTGGTTGGGTATGTGCCGCATTAAGTACTGGACTACCGGATGCGGAAGGTTTCCCACTGCAAGCGGATGTATGCCGTCCCCGTCAAGGTAGGCAAGCGTTTCCACCACCGCCTCCCTGGGTAGGTTGTTTATCTGGCCTGTATTGGGAAGATTCAAAGGAGTAATAAGCGGTGTTCCTTTCCCTGAAAGTGCGGCAATAGTCCTGTCGGCATGTTCATGTGAATGTTTGAGGAACAGCGGCGTTTTCCCTTCCAGCATGTTTTTGCATTTACTGCCCCTGTCCTCCCTGCTTCCGGCTCTTGCGAAGGTGTGCGCCCTCGCCCCGCCTTTGAGAAATCCCCATCTCTGCGCTTCCTCTTCAGTCCGCAGGTAATGGGAGAAAAACTCCGCTATGTGCGAATCGCCCGCCGCCGGCATGAACCCGCATCTTTCAAATAGGTCAAATTTCACCTTCTGGCTTGGCGCAACTCCGCCTCCTCTCGCCAGTTCCTCGTTGACGACCTGCGGCCCAAGCGGCTTGAAGTGTTCCGGGTCGCGTATATAATCTTTCATTAGCGCCAGCCCGTCTTTGCCCTTGGTGTTCATGCTTAAAATCCATATCAGGTGGTTGATGCCCGCCATTGAGAGGGTAATATCCTTTTCCCAGTCAATGCCTAAGAAATAGTCAACATGAAGCATGAAACCCTGAAGTTCATGGCATATGCCCATTGAGCGCACCGGGCTTGCTTTCTGCAATGTCCTGGTAAGTATGGTCATGGGGTTGGAATAGTTCATAAACCATGCGTTCGGCGCCAGTTTTTCCACCTTGCGTATGATGTCCGTTACAACGGGAATGTTGCGCAGAGCCCTGCTCCATCCTCCCGGCCCGACCGTATCGCCCACCAGTTGCAAAACTCCGTGGCGGGCAGGAATTTCCATATCAAGGTTGTCCGCCCATCCGCCTCCGGTTGAAATTGTCAGTCCGACAAAATCGGCTCCCGGCAGAGAGGAGTCAAGGTCAGTAGTGCCCTCTATCTTCAAATCCGCCTTCAGCGCCGCAGAGATTTTTTGGCAGAGAGGCACGACTGTCTTCAGCGGTTCAGGGTCAATGTCCTGCAGGATGATGTGAGCGCCTTTAAGCGCGGGCGTGCAGGCTATGTCGGTAATGAAAGTATGCGTCCATCCGTAACTTCCGCCGCCGATGAGAACCAGTTTAATATTATCCATTGAAATTCCTTTTCCTTCGGTCATTAAAAATTTATTATTGAATGTTATGCGCAGGAGAGAATTTTGTCAAATTTTTCAGGAATCTCTAAAATTCCGATATAAAAATGTTTGCTAAATATGTGCCCAACCGGGCGGTCTTCTTCATCCCGATTCTTTTTATCGGGACGCTCCTCAAACAGACGCCCGCTTCAGAAACCGCCCGGCAGGGCACTGTCAGAAA